>JBFKNO010000385.1:0-1583 GCA_041629275.1 Nitrospiraceae bacterium | reverse complement strand
CACGCGGAATCCCAAGCGACTCCAGGGCCTGACGGATGCGACCGTCCTGATCCGCCAGCCAGCACACGGCGACTTCACAGCGGCCGAGCGCTTGCCCGACGACCCCCTCCACCTGCTTCGAGCCCCCAGAGAGATCCGCCAGGGCCGGATGCCCGATTGAAAACCACCCGTCGATCTCATCGCAAGCCTGTAGCAACCCGCCGATCTCCTCCTGGACGGCGAGCAGGAGGTCATGCCGTGGATGGGTCGCCCTGAGCGCTCGGATCGCCGGCCTTGACAGGAGGACGTCCCCCAAGGACCCGGGATGCCACACAAAGACAGTCGGCACGGGGAGCGCGCTCATGTCAGGTGTCCCGTCCCGAGCGGGACGCCACCAGCTTGCGGGCGAACTCCAGGTCCGCGGGCGTGTTGATGTTGAGGAAGGACAGGGCCTGTGGGTCCATCGCGCGGAGCTCGTCTTCGGGCACGATCCGGATCACGAGCCCTTGTTGCTGTGCCATCTCTTGAATTTTCAGGTTGCCTCCCCGCGCCATGGCCTCCAGATAGGGCAAGCACCGCTTGGAATACACCGCATGCATGGGCTGGAGGCCTTGGGGAAGACGGGCCATGACGACGTCGGCCCGCGGGTCTCGTTCGACCATCGCTCGGATGACGGGTGCGCTCAGCAAGGGCATATCGCAGGCGGCCACGAAGACTCGAGGGTGCGTCGCCAGTGAGAGACCCGAGTAGAGGCCGCCCAGCGCGGCGCAGTTCGGGATCAGGTCGGTCACGACCCGATGCCTGACCTCCGAGCCCTCCGGCAGCGCATCTGCGACCGAGACCAAGACCTCGGAAAAGAGGTCGTCAAGCACCGACAGCGCCCGGGCGAACAGCGTGGCACCCTCGAGCTCCAGGAACCGTTTATCCCGTCCCATCCGGCGGGACATTCCGCCTGCGAGCAACACGCCCGTGACGCCCGCCATACGGCCATGACCTTGCATGCTCACTTCAGCTCACTCCCCGCCGGCAGCGTGGCACAAAAAAAAGGGGGTGGGTTTCCCCACCCCCCTGCTCGTCTGTCGCGCGGATCAACTTGGTTGATCAGCTGACCGGCGTCTTACCCTTCCTCTTGTTCGCTCTCCGGACGAGGACCCAGCCTTCGAGTCCCACGACCCCGATCGCGATCAGAGTCGGATAGAGATAGACCGTCATCGGGATCGGCGGCTTCAGGAAGGTGTAGTAAAACGCCGACACGGCCATCTTTCTTCCTGCGTCCCCGTTGTGGCCATCCCAGAAGAAAAAGACGCTGGGGATGTACTTTCCGACCTCGAACCACGTGTTGTTCTCGTAGCTGTCCGCGAGGGTCGAGGGGTCTTCCGGGTCCACCATGGGCCGGCGCTCCCGCGCGAGGATCACCGTCCACCGCCCGTTCTTCCAGCCGGACTTGACCAGGCGCAGGGTCTCATCGAAGAACTCACGCTCCTCGAAGGGCTGATCCCAGCCGGTTCCCCGGAAGCCTCTGAGCATGTACTCGTCGTCTTCCCGGGCTTCCCACTTCACGATATCAACGGGGTACTTCTCATCACCCCAGAGAAACCGCGGCT
>JBFKNO010000384.1:0-1587 GCA_041629275.1 Nitrospiraceae bacterium | reverse complement strand
GCAGCGAGCAAGCGTGAGCTCGGCACGCGCCGCAAAAAGCTGCGGGCCCCTAGCGGCTCCCACGCTGCCGTGACGGTCATGATCGACAAATCCGTCCTTCAATGAACACGGCAGTCCCAGCCTTTTCTTTTCCTCCGTGTCTGTAAATCTCCACCGATGAGCTCGTCGGGTTAGCGGCCTACCAACGTGAACAATACCCTCGCGCTGTTACGGTGAGGGCCATGGGCTCGAGTCCCAGGCGGCTCAGATCGCTCGCTGGCTCAAACAGCCTCCGACAGTTGCTGGGGGACACTTTATGTGAGTCGAACTATCTATCGCTCAAGGGTCTGCCTCGATCTCTCAGTTTTGCTAAGATTTCGGTAGCGCGCGAGAGCCCACATTGGAAAATACTTGTCATAGCCACCATATCGAAGATACAAGACGCGTGGAAATCCCGGCGCCGAGAACCACGGATCTTCCCAGAGCCCTTCGACTGTTTGCGTTCGTAGCAAATAGTTAATGCCTCTTCGCACCTCCAGGCTTTGCACCTCTCCCGCCGCCATCAGCCCGAGCAAGGCCCAGGCCGTTTGATACGAAGTGCTGGCATATCCTCGCCCTTGTAGGGACTCATCGGCATAAGTGTCATTGTCCTCTCCCCAGCCGCCGTCCTGACGTTGGACACGCTTAAGCCAATTTGCGGCGCGTCGCACGCAGTGTTGGTCCGGCGTAATCCCCGCTACCTCCAGAGCGGTCAGCACGGACCACGTGCCGTAAATGTAATTCGTCCCCCATCGGCCGAACCAGGAACCATCCTCGGTCTGCTCGCGGAAAAGAAATTCTAGGGAGGTCTTGATCGCTTGGCGATCAGTCGACGTATCACGGCCCAACGCGCTCAAGAACATCAAGCATCGAGCGCTGACGTCGCTGGTCGGGGGATCCAGAAGGGCACCGTGGTCCGCAAAGGGGATCTCGTTAAGGTAGTAGTAGGTGTTGTCTGCGTCATAGGCCGCGAACCCGCCGTTCCTGGATTGCATGCCGATGATCCAGTCCGCGGCGCGCTGGACAGCTACCACAAAACGGGCGTCCTTGGAGCGATGCATCGCGTAGGCTACAGCGGCGGTATCGTCAAGGTCGGGGTAGTGACTGTTTTGAAACTCGAACGTCCAGCCGCCGCCTTTCAAATGGGGCCGGGACTCACGCCAGTCGCCTGGGTCATCCAGGAGCTGCCGATCGCGCAACCACTCAAGCCCGGCCGCGATCTCCGGTGTTGCGCGGTCCGCATAGACCTCCTGTAAAGCCAGGCAAGCCAGGGCGGTGTCCCAGACTGGAGACACGCAAGGTTGGCACCAAGCCGAGCGTTCCCCCACGACTAACAGTCCCTCCAACGCCTTCTTCGCGATGAGGCGATGGGGGTCGTTGGGTTCATACCCAAGGCAGCCCATTGCCTCGTAGGCATAAATCATTGATGGGATAATGGCCCCCAAGCCGCCGGACCCATTATGGTGTTCCAGCATCCAGCGCTCCGCTGTGCGGATCGCGCGGTGGCGAATACTGCGGGGAATGCACGGCTCGAGGACTCTTGCTATTCGATCAAAGGCCAAAAGTAAT
>JBFKNO010000383.1:0-1593 GCA_041629275.1 Nitrospiraceae bacterium | reverse complement strand
GCGGCGGGCGTCGCCAGTGGCCGAGACGTTAGCTGAAATCGAGTGGCAGCCTAAATGGTAGTGAGGCCGACGACTGAAAAGCGGGTGCCATCGGCTCGCCAAGGTGCCAGGGAGCCCGCGAGGCGGTTTGCGAGCAGGGCGATGACAGGATCGCCGGTTGAGGAGCGGATCCGGACTCTCGCGGAGGTATCGGACGACACTAGTGCGTGGTCGCCTGTTGGGGCATGATCACCACACAGGAACTGCCCGGAGAACCAGCTCAGGCTCACAGAAAGACGCGACAATACAGAAGATTACGATGAAGGCGATTGTCCAGTACATCTACGGCTCACCCGATGTCCTGAAACTTCAGGAGATCGACAAGCCGGTGGTCAAGGACGATGAAGTGCTCCTGCGGGTTCACGCGAGTTCCGTGAATCCAGCGGACTGGCACTTCATGAGAGGCAGTCCGTTCATCATGCGCATGATGGGCTTCGGACTGCTCAAACCGAAAAGACGTGTCCTGGGAATCGATGTGGCCGGGCGGGTCGAGGCGGTCGGCAAGGACGTGAAGCGGTTCCAGCCCGGTGATGACGTATTCGGCTGGAGCGAGGGCGCCTTCGCCGAGTACGTGTCCGTCTCCCAGGGCGAGCTGGCGCCGAAGCCGGACGACCTCACGTTCGAGCAGGCCGCCGCCGTACCCCTCGCCGGCCTCACCGCCCTCCAGGGTCTTCGCGACAAGGGGCGGGTACGGCCAGGTCAGAAGGTCTTGGTCATCGGTGCGTCGGGAGGAGTGGGGACGTTCGCCGTGCAGATCGCCAAATCGTTCGGAGCAGAAGTGACCGGCGTGTGCAGCACGCGCAACCTGCAGATGGTTCGCTCGATCGGCGCCGACCACGTCATCGACTACACCAAAGAGGATTTCATTCGGCTGGGGCAGCGCTACGATCTCATCTTCCAACTGGCGGGGACCCGTTCGCCGTTCGATTGCAGGCGCGCGCTGACCCCCGAGGGGACACTCGTACAGAGCAGCGGAACGGGCCGCTTTGCAGGTATCGACCGCCTCCTCAAGGCGCTTGTGCTGTCGCCCTTCGTGAGCCAGAGCCTGCGCACTTTCATTGCGAGGAACAACACAGAGGATTTAGTCGTCCTGAAGCAGCTCATCGAAACCGGGAAGGTAACGCCGGTCATCGACAGAAGTCACGAGTTGAGTGAGGTTCCCGAGGCAATCCGCTACGTTGAGGAGGGACACGCTCGAGGAAAAGTCGTTATCACCGTGTGAGGTTCAGATCGCCGCCACAGAATCGCGTGTCCGATGGGGGAGGCGGCAAGTGCTCGACTTTCCGATAACAGGTTCACTGGTGGCTCCGGCGCTTCGCGTCTCCGCGCAACCCGGCTTTCGCCGGGTTCGCCAGTGGCCGAGACGTTATGTGCCATCGTTCCGCAGCGGATCCAGGTTCTGAAAGCTCTTGTGGGCGTCACACGAAGGCCAGGGAGATGCGGCCACTCGTCTACTACGTAGCGACCACGATCGACGGGTTCATCGCCCGCGAAGACGGCTCGTTCGATGATTTCCCGTGGGACGACGCATACGGTGCAGACTTGCTCGCGAGG
>JBFKNO010000382.1:0-1645 GCA_041629275.1 Nitrospiraceae bacterium | reverse complement strand
GGCTCTGTGGCCTGGCCCATGTTTTTCTGTTCCATGTGTCCATCCCCTCCTTCGTCACTGTGCCACCGATGAGGTCAGCCGGCGCTGATCCGAGGCCGCCCCGGTGTGTCGTCCATGCGCGCGCAGGCGCGAACCGCGCTTTCGACCTGCGCGGGATCACAATGGCCCTCGCCTGCGTGCAGCCCGCCGATCACCCGGTGGATCCCCAAGGAGAGCGCGTCGCTCTGGACGTTTCTCAGCGATTTTCCGGCCAACGCGACGATCCGTCCGGCATAGCCGACCGCACGTAATTGCCGGAGCAGCTCAAGGCCGTTGGGATTCGAGACGTACATGTCTAGGACCAGGATCTCCGGCTGGGTCGCCCTCGCCTGAGGGACCACCTCGTGGCGGCTCGGAGGAACCTGCACCTCGTACCCTCTCTGGCGGAGAAAGTCGCCGACCTCCCGGCGACGCCGTTGATCATGCGTCACGACCATCACGCGCATAAAGCCTCCTCCGGGTCGACTACCCCCGAGCTGGGATCTTGAAAGACAACAAAAGGCGTACCAGCTCGCGCATCCCGCTAAGCCCTGGTCAATGTTCGGGAATTGTCAGGCGGCGGGCTTCCGCAGTCACAAGCTGGGGCACGACGCCTCAAATCCACGCTGTGACAAGTCCAAAAACTCCACAAACCACCTAACCGGTATGAGGCGGGGGAACGCGCAAGGATTCACGCTGAGATCACGGAGGTTTCGGCCGGGAGGGCGGGAAAGGCAACCGGCGGGCCCGAGGGAGCCGGACTGCGGGAGGGAGAGCTGAGGTTTCTTGGATGGCCCGGTTGTGTCCTTCTACTGACTAATGGAGAACCCGCCGGATCAGGCCTCTTCTTGGGGGCGATCCTGCTGCTGTGACGGCGGTGCAGACGTCATGATCTCGCGCTCCGCCTGAATCCAATGTTCCAGATCCTGGCCTTTCTTCTGCCCCGCCTGCATCCAGAGCTCGTGGGCGCGCTGGGCGATCTCCTTTTTAAAGGCCCCCTTGATGGCCGGACCGACCTGCCTGGCGTCGAAGAGACCATCGACGGGGCGTACATCTCCGACGATGTAATCGACTCCCAGGCGGCCCACCTCGGCAAGGACAGCCCCTGAGGATTTGCCGGCCAGCACGACGACCTTGCCGGCATACCCTTCCGAGCGGATTCGGCGCAGATTGTCGAGGGCGTTCGGAGCCGCAAGATACAGGTCCAGGATCACGACGTCGGGTTTATTCTCTCTCAGTTTCGCCTCGACATCCTGTCGGTGATTCGGAACGCAGGTGTCGTAGCCGAGCTGTTGGAGAAACTCGCACATCTTCGTTCGCCGCTCTTCGTCGTGAGTGATGACCATGACAATCATGAGAGCCTCCCTGCCGACAGAATCCGAATCCTCATCACGGTGTGCGATACGTGACGAGCTCGTGCCTACGTCCCGACATTCTCGCGTGCGCTTCTTCGCTAATCAAGGGGGGCTGGAACGCACTCGAAGCCGGGACCGTTCGGGAGGCGAGCCCTCTCACCCGTCAGGGACATAAGGAAGTCGTAAAGGCTGATGGCGGTCGCCGGCCTGGCGCCGTTCACGAGGAGACGGACCAGACAACGGCCTGGAAAGGCGAGAGTCGAAGCGGCAGC
>JBFKNO010000381.1:0-1696 GCA_041629275.1 Nitrospiraceae bacterium | reverse complement strand
GTTTCCCGTTGGTCACTGCCTTCGTCCACCACTCCTTGTCCTCCAGGACAGCCTTCATGAACTCGTCGGTCACCCGCACCGAGTGATTGGCGTTCTGGAAGAAGATCGAGTCGTAGGCTCCGCCCGGCACGTTGAAACCGCCGTCGTATCCCGACTCGATGAGGGCCCAGGCCTTCTTCTCCTCTTCTGCCTTGCAGACAACGAATTCGGGGACGTCCGGATGGTCTACATTGAGTATGACCATCTTGGCGGCGCGTCGTGTCTTGCCGCCCGACTTGATGACGCCGGCAAACGCGTCGAACCCTCTCATGAATGAGACGGGTCCGGAGGCGGTGCCGCCGCCGGAGAGAGGTTCTTTCGAAGAACGGAGCGTCGAGAGATTGGAACCTGTCCCGGAGCCGTACTTAAAGAGCATACCCTCTGTTTTGGCGAGGGTCAGGATCGAATCCATCGAGTCCTTGACCGAATTGATGAAGCAGGCCGAACACTGAGGCCGCTCTTCCACGCCGACGTTGAACCAGACGGGACTGTTGAACGCCATGTACTGGTTCACAAGCAAATACACAAGCTCTTCATAGAAGATGGTGGCATCCTGCTCGCTCGCAAAATACTCTCCCTGCTTTCCCCAGCGGAGGTAAGACTGAGCGACCCTCTCGATCAGCTGACGAACGCTCGTCTCGCGTTCGGCGGACCCGAGCTGGCCGTGGAAGTACTTCGACACCACGACATTCGTGGCGGTCATCGACCACGACTTCGGGATCTCCACGTCCTTCTGCTCGAAGACCTTCTCACCCTTCTCGTTGGAAATGACCGCAGATCGGCGTTCCCACTCGACCTGGTCGAACGGGTGCACGCCCTCCTTCGTGAATATGCGGGAGAAAGGCAGCCCACGATCGTGAGAATGGTCCGTTGTCTGCTGTGAGTGGGTTTTGACCTGCGTGCCTGGCATGGCACCTCCCGAACAAAGTAGGTGAGTGGAACAGTTACGCGACTCTCAAGACAGCCCACAAGCACGAAAATGCCTCCCTCCCGCCGAGTCATCCGGCGGACTCTCCGCGCCTGGTCGATAGTTCGCTAGTATGGAAAGGGGACTGCTGACTGAAGCCTGGGTCCCGGACGTCTCAAAACCGTCATCGCCGGTTATTGCTCAGTGTGGGGGCCGGCGTCCTGTCCGACGGCAAAAATGGACATTCCGGGGGTCACAACTGGCTGAAAATATAGCCGGTTGCCGGAGCTTTGTCAAGTTAATTCTCAGCCTAATTATCACCTGAAGTTTTTGTTGAGATTGGTCCTTGACACAACCCCCGATTTCTTACCCCCTGGCCCTGCCCACCCCCCCGTCGACCTCCACCAACATTTTCGTACCATATCATCTCGAATTGCAACTGCCGGAGGCTGGGGCTATTTTCCTCTCCGGCACACTGACCTTAGCCAAGGAGATCATGATGGCAGTACCCGAGACGTTCGAGACGATCCCCGAGATGTTCGACAAGGTGACGACACGGTTCGCCGGTGACGAGCGGCCGATCTCGGCAGTGACACTGCCGGAGCTGCGGCGCATGGACTGGGGTTCGTGGTACGACGCCCGCTTCCGCAGCGAGCCTCTTTGCACATTGGGCGAATGCCTTCGCCGCTTCGCCCCACGCACCCGGCTCCTGGTCGAGATCAAGTCGTTCGCTGAAGACCGGCGCAGCGG
>JBFKNO010000380.1:0-1717 GCA_041629275.1 Nitrospiraceae bacterium | reverse complement strand
AAGGATCAGGGCCATGCCACGCTCGTCAGGAACACGCTGGTCAAAAACGGGGGTGGGGCGGCCTTCCTGGATGAGTCCTCGGGGGAGGCCCGCGGAAACATTGTCGGCTACAACAAAGTCGGCTTTCGAGTCGCCGCGAAGAGTCGGACCACGTTTTCACATAATGGGATGTATAACAGCGGCGACAACTACCAGCGTGTGGGTCCCCCGGACGAGCCGGCGCCAGACTTAAATGGCAGCGATATCATTGCCGACCCGCGCTTCGTGGACATCAAGGAAAACGACTTCCGGCTGCGCCCCGATACCCCCCTCCTTCGGGTGGGTGAGTTTGCCTACCTCGGGGCCCTGGCGCCGGTCCCTTCCGAATAAGCTCCAGCCGCACGAAATCTCTAAGCTATTCAGACTTGGAGGATTTTGCTGTTTCGTTTGGCAGGTCCGGACCCTGTGGTATGCTATGGGTACGCAGACGAGCGGTGTGGCCTTCCCGGGTAAAGAAGCCGCATCCCACAACCGACAGGAGCCCAGGGGGGACGTCCAGCACAGATGGCCAGCTACGATCCCAAGAATGAGAGAAACACCCCGAAAAACGTCCCGGCCCTGGACGAGCTCGAGTCCGGCCGCCTCGTGGGGGCCATCATCCCCATGTCAGAAAAGGCTCAAGTTGCCCTCCGCGACAGCATCGAAGTCATTGACTACCTCCTGAACCAGGAAAACGTCACCTGGAGCTAGCCTGAAGCGCTCTCGTTCCTCTTCTCGGTCCACCTGATTCTCCCCCGACCCCTTGTCTGAAATCCCGCTGGTTTCAAAATCCTTAGTAATCTCAATCACATTGTAAGGATCGGGTTTCCGGCCCGACGTACAGCAACACTGTCTGCTGGTCCATAGAATCTCCCGCAAGGCCTTGCTATACTCCCGGCCCGCAACGGCTAAAGTGACGCAGCGGGGATCGGGCAGGGGGCATGGTGGAACCGGCGCAGTTATCGGATCCGCAGGACTGGGTGGAGAAGCACGGAGACTACCTGTTCCGGAGCGCGCTCCTGCGGGTGCGGAACGACGTGGTGGCGGAGGAGGTCGTGCAGGAGACCTTTCTCGCGGCGCTTCAGGCGAAGGAGCGCTTCGCCGGGCAGTCCTCGGAACGGACCTGGCTCGTCGGCATCCTCAAGCACAAGATCATGGACCATTTTCGGAAGAGCGCCCGCGAGCAGACCGATCCGGTGGAGGATGTTGCGCAGAGCAATTTACCGGATCAGTTCGATGAGGGGGGACATTGGAGGAAAGGGGCGGCGGGACCGAAGGCGTGGGCCGATCCCAGCGGCGCGCTGGATCGGCAGCAGTTCTGGCAGGCGCTGAAGATGTGTTTGGACAAGCTACCGCCGCGAATGGCCAGCGTGTTCAGCCTCCGTGAAATCGACGACGTCCCGAGCGAGGAGATCTGCTCCACGATGAAGATCTCCAAGGCAAATCTCTGGGTGATGTTACACCGTGCGCGAATGCAGCTCCGCCGTTGCCTGGAAACGTCGTATATGGGAGTGAAAAGTGAGAAGTGAGGAGAAGAAAGAATAGAGGGTAAGGAGGGTGGGAGAGGACCGGTAAGGGGTTTGACTTTCTCCGTCATGCCTGCGAAAGCAGGCATCCATCTTGTCTATTGTGACGGTATGAGGACAATCTGATACTTTTGAATTAGCCTGACCATGCCAAAATTCATGCTAAAAATCTT
>JBFKNO010000379.1:0-1750 GCA_041629275.1 Nitrospiraceae bacterium | reverse complement strand
GTCGCAGGTTCGAATCCTGCCGGGCGCGCCAGCTCCTGACTGCTCCGAATTGCGGGTTGCTGCCGTCGCAAGGTCCGCTGGACATTTTGCAGAGGCTTCTGTAGCCTGGACAAGAAGCGAGCAGGGGACGCCATGGTGAAGACTGACGGGAGATAATCTGTGATTCCTGAGATAGATCAGGACATTCCTCAAAGCATCAGGGACGCACTGCTCGCTTGCCAAGACGGTGCGAGGATCACGCGAGTCATTCTCTTCGGGTCGCGAGCGACGGGGGCGGCTAAGCTCGAGAGTGACTATGATGTCCTCGTTGTTGAGGAAGGCCCGGTTTCGAAAAGGGAGGAAATCGCACGCCTTCGGAAGGCTCTTCAGGACCTTCCGTTTGCCATAGATGTCTGGGTGATGAGCAACGAGGAATACGAGGAAACCAAAGACGTGATTGGAGGATTGGCTTACCCCGCCCGGCGACAGGGTGTCGTGCTATATGAGAACTCCCGAGCAAGTTAAGTGGGATTTCGTTCAGCAATGGCTTGACCGGGCAAGAAAGGATCTGACAGCTCGTGCTGTCTCATCTCGAGGCCTACCTGCAAGCGGGCCGACCCTGACATCCGCTCCGATCCTCATCACCGCTTCGACATTGGCCCCCAAGACCCTGGCCTTCTGAGCTCTGGTCCCCTGGCTGTTCCAACACTGGGTGAGGCTTGAGGGCGAGGGAGCGGGTGGGTGGTGAGCCGCTAGCCTTTCAGAACTTTTTGAACGGTCTGCAGCAGATCTCCGATGGCGACGGGCTTGGGCAGGACCTCTTTCGCGCCCACGCTACGCGCGATCTTGAGAAAATAATTCGGATCCTCGAATTCTCCGCCGCCGGAGATGGCGATGACCTTGGCCTTGGGGAACTCCTGGGTGAGCCGCAGAATCATCTCCAACCCGTGGTCCTCCCCCATGAAGAGATCGGTGATGACCAGGTCGGTGGGGGCTTTACTGTAGAGCTCCAGCCCTTCCTTGCCGCTCCCCGCCTCGGTGACGTCGAACCCCGCCCCCGCGAGAGCCTCACGAAGGAAGGCGCGCACTTTCCATTCATCGTCGATGATCAGGATGGAGGGCATCTTTTAACCGCGTGAGTGATTGTAGATCGATTGATGGGATGTCACAAATGGAAACGCACCTGCTCCACTCGGGCCTGATCCCGTCCGCCCCCGGACACCCATGCGATCCCGGCCCCCACGTTCCCTCAAGGCGACGGTTCGGAGAGCAAAAAGCCTTCTTTCCAACGGGATAGGCTCAGGGGGCTCAGCGCGCTGCGATCGGCGAAGAGCCTCCGCTTCCGGCAGAGCCAGGATCTGGGCTCGTCGTTGACGCGCCGCCGCCGGGGTTGATATCCGCGTCGATCGCCTCGCGCCAGGCCTTCGCCTTGGCCAGGGCGGCGCGCAAGGTCTCCATGGTCAAGGGCTTGTTCGCGAGGACGTCGACGGCTTCCCAACTGGGCGCCTCGCCTTGCACCATCTGCCCGGCGCCCGTGAGCATGATGACCGGGGTCACGGGGGACAGCTCCTTGATTGCCTGGGCCAGCCGATCGCCGCTCATACCCGGCATGCCCTGATCGGTCATCACCAGGCCGAATCGCTCGGGTGCGAACAGTTGCAGGGCTTCCTGTCCGCTCGCTGCCGTCTCCACAGTATACCCCAATGCGGCCAGGTACTCGGTCGTGACGCGTCCGACCAGCGCGTCGTCGTCGACGACGAGCACGTGAAGG
>JBFKNO010000378.1:0-1761 GCA_041629275.1 Nitrospiraceae bacterium | reverse complement strand
GGCCCCAGGAACGGCATGGCGAAGCTCGCCAGGACCCAGGCCAACGCGGCTCGTGGGTCGCGCTTGTACATCACGGCATGGGCCGCCGTGGCCATCGCCGTCGCCAGGTTGAGGACCATGAGGATCCAGAAAAGCGCCGACGCCAACTCACTTCACGCGCCCCATCGGGCACGTCCAGCCACTTGGTCCGATCGCAACTTCGACGCAAGCCGACGAGAGAACGTGTGCGTGGGTAGGGCTCGATTGGCAGGGCCTAGCCTGTTCCTCGCTTGAAGCTGCCCTGGCTTGCGACTGGTAGCTGACCTCAAAGGTGGTGCGTGAGGTGCCTCCCAACAACTCGGGTGCGAGACACCGCCGAAGGGCTGTCAGCAGTTTTTCACCAGAAGAAGAAGAGAGCACGCGCCTGGTTCTTGGAGTGAGGGTCAGGATGATCATGCTGGCACCTGCGGCGCCGGGCCGAAAAGGGTGGCCTCCGGCTCAACCGCACTCACGGATGTCCGCTCCTTCAACCCGATGCATTTCCACCGGGTAATTGTCGAAAGACATCGTGTAGTATTGTCAAATAACGGCCGCAGGTACTCCTCGATGTTCTCATCGTAGGAAGGATGGACGACGAACTCACGCCCGTCGACCACCTTGCGGATGTCGCCTTCCTCGACGACGACTTCCCCGCCCTTGAGGACATAGCGAGGATGCTGGAACATGAGCTCGCGGTCGGGATTCTCGTTGTAGATGGTCACGTCGGCATCCGCGCCCGGTCCGAGATGACCTTTCTGGGGCATCCCCAGGGCTCGCGCTGGACCTGCCGAGGTGATGATGGCGATCTCGGACAATGTGTACTCGCGATCGAGATCCGCAATGACGACGCGCTTCATCGCTTTGGCCGGTAGTTTCTTCACGCACTCACGGCGAAAATCGACGTTCATCAACAGGTGGATGATCTCCGGATACCGCCAGAAGCAGGCGCCGTTAGGGTGATCGGTGGTCAGGAAGATCCGCCATGGGTCGTCGATGAGCAGGAGCAACTCCAATCCCACGGCCCACTGTACGGCATTGACCAGGTTGCTTCCCTTGTACACATAGGGAACGATCCCACACCCGGTCTCGTTCTCGACATCCAGGTTGCCCCATTTGCGCCCGGTGAGCTGATACAGCAAGTGCTGCCACGGGCCGTCGGCGGTGATGGTCACCGAGTCGCCGAACAGGATGGCGCCCGCATCGGCAGTGAGATTGGGATGCGCGTTGAAGTACTCTGCCAGTGTGGCCGCCTCGGAGCGAAACGTGTGCCAATCGTCGCCGCCGTAGGCGTGGAATTGCAGGTGCGCCATGTGTGCGCGGTGTCCCTCAAGCGCCCTCATCGTTTCGAGCGTAGTGTTGACGTTGCCGGGCGCCCCCAGGTTGTTGCAATGGAGGTGAAGCGGATGCGGCAGCCGCAGTTCGTCGACGATCGCGGCCAGGTCCCCGATGATCTTGGCGGGCGTCACCTTGCTGTAGCCTTCGACGGGCTCGGAAAGGATCTTGGCGTCCTTTCCCCACTTCCAGGCGGTGACCCCGCCGGGGTTGACCGCCTTCACTCCGTAGCCTTTCGCCGCCCAGATGTGCCACGCTAGAACATGTTTTGCCCGCTCGGTTTCACCCTCCTCCAGAAGGTCGAGCAAGATCTCGTTGTTGGCCATGAGCACGCAGCAGGACTTATCGACTATGGGTGTGTCACGGAGCTCTTCGTGGGTGTGCCGCGCCGAAAGAACCGGTACGGCTGCT
>JBFKNO010000377.1:0-1762 GCA_041629275.1 Nitrospiraceae bacterium | reverse complement strand
CAGGTCGGCCCGAGCCGCCTTCTGATGATGCACAGCGCGTCTGATCAAATCAACCAACTCGTGGTTTTGAGCGGTGCTC
The DNA here is from genome assembly GCA_041629275.1 of Nitrospiraceae bacterium. Lineage (GTDB taxonomy): Bacteria > Nitrospirota > Nitrospiria > Nitrospirales > Nitrospiraceae > JBFGRM01. The sequence continues at coordinate 1,683 of JBFKNO010000377.1, read as the reverse complement.
AAAGCCTTGCCGAGCAAGGTCCGAGCCCGCTCGAGATGCCGCACGGCCTCGGGATGCAAGCCGGCCTGGCTCAGGACCTGCATGCCATCCGTGACCTCGGCGCGGGACTGGACCAGCAAACGCTTGACGTTGGCATCCGCGTGCCCGGCGAGGACACGCAGCGCCCGTTCGTCCAAGTCGATCGAAGAGCGAATATTCTCCAGCCCATTGATCACACGGAGAAAGGCGGCGACAGCCTCAACCTGAGTGGGTTCGAGCGCTATCCCACCAATAGCTTGGCCAATCGTCGTTTGGTTGAACGCGTTGCTGTTATAGAACGCAACGCCGCCTTCGATGGTCGTGATGGCGTTATTGTGGAACAGCGGTCCGGTATCGGCCGCTTCCACGAGCGTGGGCGTGTTGAACTGGTTGTCACCGAACGCCACACGAAGGTTGCTTACGGGGCCGCAGTCTTGATTCCGGTCTCTCCCAAACCCGCCGTCACAGGGGAACCGTTGAACAAGCCGAGCCGGCTGGTCAACCAGGCGCTCTACGCCCGTATCAAAGTTCGCATTGTTCAGTGGGTTCCCTTTCGTGTTAGCCCCGGCGTTGAAGTGGCAGAGATTGCACTTGCCGAGGTCATCGGCCAGGAAAATCTTCTGTCCCAGCTGAGCAACAACGCCCTTTAAGGGCAGCGGCAACGTTAAGTCTTTTTGACGACCCAGCGAAAGCTGGAAGGCTTCCATCGCATCCAGTTCGTGGTCTTTGGGCAGACGGAAATCAACTCCAGGCTCCCGCTTGAGGCTCTTGGGAAAGTGCTGGGTGACCGCCCCCGTGGCAAAGTCTCTCAGGCTGCCGGTGCTCGGAGCCCCGTCGCCGGACCACCCGGTCCTCTGCTGAGGGAATGCATCCTTGTCTGGGGAAGGATCGATGTTGAGCGATGTGTTCAAGGCTAGGGTATGCGGTACACCCCGCATGACGAATTTGCGCGTCGGATTCTCGAACCCGTCCAGGTTCTCCAGGATCAACCCGAACCCCCGCATCAACTTCGGAACCTCGAGTTGCGCGAGAGCGGGATTGAACTCGGCGACGAAGAGCGGATCCTTTGGCGGCAGCGTCGCGATGAAGGCCGGGTCGATCGTAAAATTGTTCTCCGCAGGGTGGCAGGTCCCACAGGTCCGTCCATTGCCGGCAAACGTTTCCTCAAAGAACAGCCGCTCCCCTTTTGCGATCAGACGGATAATCGCATCGGTCTGTGTGCTCGCATGGGCGACGGCCGGCGGGGGCACGAGCCCGGCGAGGGCCGGCACTCCTTCCTCATCGGTCCCCTCAGGCAAGAGATCCGCGAGGCTGCCCCGCGTGCCCTCGTGGAAGAACATGCGCTGAAACAGCGTCGGCGACCCCACAAGGAGATCCGCCTGGCCAGGTCGCTGCGCTCCCGGTGTGATCACGACCAGGTCGATTTCGAACCCACGCATCTTGTCAGTGTCGAGGCTCATCACGAGGCGTCGCGAATCGCCGGATCCTTGCAGTGTGCCCAATCGGATCATCCGGTCGCTCGCTTCCGGTTTGACGCTGGTCTCGGGGCCGGGCCGGTTATCGACCAGCCAGACGTCGTACTTGGAGGTGTCCGGCAAGCCCGTGATCGTCGCCGAAAACACACCGGACTTGAGGTCGAGCTTCGCGAGCCCGCGCGCGGTCGTG
>JBFKNO010000376.1:0-1768 GCA_041629275.1 Nitrospiraceae bacterium | reverse complement strand
GGCTTTGACTCCGCTGGGGAAAGACAGCAGGCTCACAGTCACATCGGCAATCTGCTGATGGAGATAGTTTCCACCTTGGATTTGCACAGACTCGGGCATCTCGCCGAGAAGGCCGAGGATCACCGAGATGTCATGAGGGGCAAAGGACCAGAGGATATTCTCCTCGCGCCTGATCTTTCCCAAATTCAACCGGTTTGAATAAATATATTCGATCTTCCCCAGCTCCCCTTTTGCCACCAGTTCCTTCAATTTCAGGACGGCCGGGTGATACCACAGCAGGTGCCCAACCATGAGAATTCGCTCGCGCTCACGGGCAAGGGAGACGAGCGCCTCTCCTTCTTCCACTGAGAGGGACAAGGGCTTCTCGACGAAGACGTCCTTACCTGCAAGGATCGCCTCACGAACCAGTGCGCCATGCGTCTCGGCCGGCGTGGCAATTGCCACGGCGACCAAGGACTTGTCCTGCAAGATATCTAAATAGGCGCTCACACAGCTGCAGTCCGGATATTCTGCTCGAACCATTGACCTCGTATTGGCATCCGGCTCGCAGACCGTGGCCAGCACGCCGAGGGCGTGAAAGTTTCGGGCGAGGTTTTTTCCCCAGTAGCCGGCTCCGATGACGGCCAGTCGGAGGTCAGGCATGACTTTGCTCACTTCCCTCCCGAGCGTCTTCACTGTGCCGTGAGAACGCTGGGCTCCAACATGAGTTGAGTTTCCGCTCGAACACGCGCGCCACCCTGTCTACCGGACCGCTCCCCTTCGGCACAGCTTCGCCCTGTGAGTTACATGGCCGCCTCAGGCGACGCGCCATGAAGGCTCTCCGGCTCGTCTTGTGCAACGAAAGAACGCCCCTCAGGAAAGGCCCTGGGGAGCCAGAGAAACTATCTTTTGGTCCGACACGCCCTGTTCGATGAGGCGTGCCTTGATGGCTTCGACCCCTTTGAGCTGGGCCACCAGCACCGCGTCGAAGTCCAGACCGCCGAGCGCATCCGCTGACACGACGGGGCAGGTAAGGAACGACCCGGATCGGTGATCGCCCACGAACGCAACCGGCATCAGCCCCGCCTCGGCCAGAGAAAGGTAAGCCAGCTCCGCCACTTCACCGGTTCCGTAGATGACGATCCGTTTCGTGCTGCGATCCAGCAAAGACGCGATCACGACCTTGAGCTTCTGACGCATGTCTCGGTAATAGTTCAGGGAATACTGCATGTACTCGTACGTGAGGCGCGTCTTCTCCGCGATGCCACGGGGAGTGAGTAGATATTTAATCCGGTTACTAGGGATGGTCGTGACCTTGATGTAGCCTTTGCGGGCCAAACGCTTGATGTAGAGATTCGTCAAGCCGAGCGCGACACCCAGCTTTTTCGCCAACGATCGCTGAGTCGCGCCTGGATTGCGCTCGACTTCGGTGAGAAGCTGAAGATCCCGTTGGCCTTTAAGGTCCACGCTAGAAGGGGGAGGACTCAGGCAGAGGGAAGAAACCTGGCTCCTGCACTCCCTGAGCCACCTCTCCTCGCCCTCCTTGAAAAGAGAGGGAACAGGGAGCATGCGTTCACGATTTGAACACAGACGCTCGCGAGGATCAAGAAGAAACTAGCCAAGACAACTCATTAATTTTTTCAATACCTTGTGAGCGAATCGGAGTTTTGTCCCGGCGCTGACCCTCAGCGGAGATCCCCAAACTGAACGAGCGACGGCTCGAAGAGACGCGCCGTCTTGGGCATGACCTGGACCGCAGCGCCGGTCTGCTTGCAGTCCTTCAGAACGC
>JBFKNO010000375.1:0-1787 GCA_041629275.1 Nitrospiraceae bacterium | reverse complement strand
GCGACCAGCCCGGCCGCGATATGGGAGACCAGCTTCGTGCTGGCGACCCCCACGACACCGGCCAGCCCATGGCATCCAGCCACCTCACGCTCGATGCGCACCGCGGTGTCGGATACGGGGCCGAAGAGCCGGCGCGTGCCCGTCAGATCCAGGTAGAGATGCCCGGGCCCCCAGGGCTCCCAGACCGGCGCGAAGCGCGCCGCGACGTCATAGAGGCAACGCGCCGCCTGGCGCAGGCGAACCGGGTCGGGGGGAAGAATACGGAGCGCGGGACAGAGGCGGCGGGCTTGGGCAACCGGCATGCCGGCGGTGAGGCCTTCGTCCCGAGCTTCGCGGGAGACTTCCTGCAGAGGGGTCCGAGGCGAGGTCGGTGCGGGCGCCAAGGCCACGGCGCGATTCCGGAGCGACGGATCGGCCAGCCGAGCCAGGGCGATCCCCAACGTGGGAATTTCGAAGGAGATAATGTGACGATCCATAAAAGGCCCTGACGTGTGCTTGCCCGCCGTAGCCTTGGCGAAGGCGGGACGGGTAACGCGTGACGCGTGACGCGTTCGGATCCAAACGAGCTACTCGATAGGCTTAAAAATTCTTTGATGTCTGACTTTCTCAGCAGATACCTCAACAAAAAGATTGGATTTTTGACGGTCTGGCTATCGAGGCGAAAATGTAACCAATGGTTACATCAAGAAAGGGCGGCTGTCAAGGGGAGGGAAACCGCGAGGAACTCACAAGACGCCAAGGCCGAGCCCCAGGGCAAGGGCCCCGACCAGCACCGTAACCAGCAGCCGAATGGTTCCGAGTGTCACCTTCGGCAGGAGACGGTTGCCCAGCAGCGTGCCGAGTAGCGCCCCGCCGACGGCCGTCACCAAGATATCGGGTCGATCCAGGAGCCGCTCCCAGAAGAACCCGGAGGCATAGACGGAGAGCCGCGCCAGATCGACCAGGCAGGCGAGCACGACGCTGGTCCCCAGGAACTGCTCCTTCGTCAGGCCAGATCGAATCAAGAACGCGCTGCGCAGGGCACCCTGATGGCCGGACAAGCCCCCGAAGAACCCGCTCAGCAGGCCTCCCGCCATGAGCGGGCCCTGGCCGATCACACGAGTGCTTCGCACCGGAAGGGCATCCGCGAGCGTGAAGCCGATCAAGAGGATCGCGACGGTCAGCTTGACCGCCGTGACCTGGCACAACAGGGGCCCGAGCCGATAGCTGACGAGGGGCTGCTGTCCGGCCAGCCAGAGGAGGACCTGAGCCCCGGCGTAGGCCCCGACCATCGCGAGCACCCCGAACGCCATGAGGGTCCGGCGATCGGCATGGCGACCGAGGAGAGCCAATTTCAGCAGGTTGCTCAGGAAATGGGCGACCGCCGTGAGCGCGACCGCGAGCTCCACGGAAAAAAAGAGGGCCAGGACGGGGAGGAGCAACGTCCCCAGGCCGAATCCGGAGAAGAAGGTCAGCCCTGCAGCGGCCGCGGCGGCCAGCGCGATGAGGAGGTAGTCCATAGCCCCGCAGAATCGCACAGGGTGGTGAACATCGGAAGCCCGTTTCCATACCATTACCATTCCCGCTCGAAAACTCCAACAGGCAAGGGCGGGGTGCCGGGCTCCTGGTGGAGGCGCGAGGAGCGGAGGGTGTCGCCACGGGGCTCGACGAAGTGCGGTGGACTTGCGAGGTCTCCCCTGATTCCGGTACACATGAAGGCGGAAGGGAGTCGACGCCGTGCCCATCGCCGGCGACTCGCGAGCATGAGCGACCATCATCTCCCCGCATGGCTCCTGGCATCGGTGCTC
>JBFKNO010000374.1:0-1844 GCA_041629275.1 Nitrospiraceae bacterium | reverse complement strand
CCGGGACCTTCTTGAAGAGCGTGGTCATCAGCTCTTCGAGCCGCGGCTGAACATCGGGCAAATGCAGGTTAGTTCTAATTAGTCTCATCCCGCAATTTACGTCATACCCGACTCCGCCCGGTGAGATCACACCCGTATTCACGTCGAACGCCGCGACGCCGCCGATGGGGAAGCCGTAGCCCCAGTGGCCGTCCGGCATGCAGAGCGCGTAGCGCTGGATGCCGGGGAGACAGGCGACGTTCGTCACCTGCTCGAAGACGCCCTGGTCCATGGTGGAGATGATGTCCTCCGTCGCATAGATCCGCGCCGGCACGATCATGCCGGATTTCTCGGAAGTGGGTATCTCCCAGATCTCGTCGGAGACTCGGTTGACTCTCATGTTGGTGTGGAAGGTCGTCATGTCAAAAAACCTCGGGGCTCGGGCGCGTGGCTCGGGGCAAGGGGGAGTAGCAGTGGACCGTCACCCCTCACCCTAGCGCTCTCCCCTCAAGGGGAGAGGGAACAGGAGGGTTTACACGTCGAGGACGACGCGGGCCGTCCAGCGGGAGCCATCCTGGCGCACGTCGTACATGTGCTTGGTGACGGCTTTGACGTCGCCGCGGAGCTCGTGCTTGTCGGGGTCGATCTCCTCCCCGACCAGCGTCGCGTCGAGTGTCCAGTGTCCCGTGGCCGGGTCCTGCTTCACGGTCGTCAGGACCTCGCGGAACACGAGCCCCTGGGCGTCCTTAAGATACACGATTTCGCCGAGCCAGTCGAAGAGGAGTGTGGGCAGGTCAGGGTCGGATTTCTCGAAGATCTGGCTCCAGGCCGAGTTGACCGTGTCGGGCTCGACCATGGTCTCGATGAGCGCCTGGGAGGCGGCCGTGAAGAGCTCGGAGGGCGAGTCGCCGCTGGCCTCGAAGGCCGTGTCGGCCAGGGCGATGTCGTCGAGGAAGCGGAATGACGCCGTCATGGACGGCCGGCGCTCTTCGTGCCGGACGAGAAGATGTTGCGGATCTGATGCATGCCGGGAATCGCGTGGCCGAGCGGATTGGGCACCTTGCCCCGGACGAGCATCTTGATCCCCAGGGGAATCACGCTCAAGAGGCGCTTGAGGTTCAACCCGACGACCTTGAGCGGCATGAGGGCCTCGTTGAGCCGCCCTTCCTTCTTCACGATGTCGTAGAACCCGGTGATGTGGCGGGCGCCGCCCGATTCCGTCATGCCCCGCTCGATCGAGGATCGGCGCAGGCGGATGATCGCCTCCATGGGCTTCACGTCCTTGGGGCAGACCTGGACGCAGAAATTGCATCGGACGCAGTCCCAGATGCCGTCGTCCTCCTGCAGCGCCCTGAGCCGCTCCCGCTTGGCCACCTCCGGCTCCCTCGGATCCGACACGAAGCGTGCGGCCTTGGCCAGGGCCGCCGGGCCGAGGAACCCCTTGGAGACCTCGTGGGTGGTGCAGGCGGCGACGCAGGCGCCGCACATGATGCAGGCGTCGACGTTGTGAAAGTCGAACGTGCCCGGCAGAATCGAGAGTTGGTCCTTCGGCGCGCCGGGCCCATCGAGCTGGCGGCTCGTGAGCCAGGGGTTCACGTCGCGGACCTTGCCCCAGAAGGACGACATGTCGACGACGAGGTCCTTGATGATTGGAAGGTTCTTGAGCGGCGCGACGGTGATGCGGCCGTGGCGCTCGAGCTCCTTGCGAACGGAGGTCTTGCAGGCCAGCTTCTCGGCCCCGTTGATCTCCATGGCGCAGGAGCCGCAAATGGCGGACCGGCACGAGTACCGCAACGACAGCGATCCGTCCAGCTCGTTCTTGATGCGGGTCAGCGCCTCGAGGACCGTCATCCCACGGCTGACGT
>JBFKNO010000373.1:0-1868 GCA_041629275.1 Nitrospiraceae bacterium | reverse complement strand
GCCGTCGATTTTGCAGCAGATACTAAAGACGGGCTAAGAACTGACCTTGCGTACAACCAGCTTTACTTGTATGGGACCCTTTACGCCTTCGATACGCCGCTGTAAGGGCTGAGACGTTCCAGACGCTGGGCTTAGCTCATCACCCCCACGATCGAAAAAGAGGCCTGCGCGGGTAGCCCTACCATCTGAACCGCAGAACCGCCCCGGTGTGGTCCATGCTGCCAAACGGTTGGGCAGGCATGTAATCACGCAGATCAAAGTCATACCCTCGCGGCAGGCGAACCCGTGGGGCCAACCAATGCAAGGAGCCAAAGCTGTAGCTTTCGATCCCCAGCTCGAGACCGGGGAACGCGTCCGGCTTCCGGAGCCGGAGAGTCGGCCCGTGCTGCCATGCAAGGCCGTCACCGTCCCAATCGTAGGAGCGGTCGCGCGGCGATGGCGGCAGGTAAAAATCAAAGCGGTCGTTTCCCTGGAACTGACGTTGGCCGAGGCTCTTCGCTGCGACTTCTCTGTCCCCCGCTGTCCGCTCGAATCCACAGACTGTCCCGGGGATGATCACGGCGCACATCACCATGGCCATCATCCTCTTGCGCGTCACCGACCAGCACTTCCCTATGCGAGTGAAGGTTCCCATTGAGTCCAAACCCTTTCTTGTTGTACGGCGCAAAGATTTGATCGTCTCTCTGCGAGAGGCGCCGCGCGGCGCCACGTGATGCACGCCGCACCGCGCGGGTCACCCCCGCCGTCTGTTATCGCGATCCGCTCACCACGAGCGGGAGTCCCTCCACGGTTGTTCGTTGTGGATTCACCGGGTGGCGTTCCGCCAACAGCTTCTCCTCCAGCCAGTGCCGGAAGCCGCTTCGGGTCTGCTTGGCCGTCTCATTCAGGCGCAGTCCGAGGTCCTGGGCGTGGTTGCGAAGGTTCTCCCTCGCCTCCTCGTACAGGACGCGCATTTGGCGTCGCGTCTGGGCGCCTGACTGGGGTGCCAGGATGACCCCGGCGCCGAGGCCCAGAAGCGTGCCGGTGACGATCGCAGCAGTTGAACGTTTCCAGTTTGTGGCTTGCATCGTGATGTCCTCCTTGTTTGATGATGCTGAATCGCTGTCTGGCGCACAGGGGGCCAGCATTCGGAGGTCCCCTTATCCTTTCGGTTCGCGCTGCAAGGTCGTGTCGCACGGATGTCCCACGTCGTCGCATCTGCAAGCGGCTTTGTAGATCTTCAGTTATGCTCTTAACGTCAAAAAATGACAAAGCGTCACAGAAGGTCAAAAAAACTCGCTATGTGAGGCCCGCCCTCTTGGACTCTTGCGGATAGATCTCCTTGAGAACCCGAGTCCTGACGTCCTCGTAGTCCAATTGAGTGGTGAGAGGGTGCCAGCCAAAACCGTCCAGAAGCGCGTGCATGTTGTCCCACGCTGCCTTGCGCGCATCCGCGATCCCCATGGCCGCAAGGTTAATTTCCGATGACATCAATACATAGGAGCCAAAGGCTCCGCTCCACAAGCCGAAGGTGATCCCCTCCGACGCGAGGCCTAGCTTGAGCTTCAGATGGCCCTGGGCGATCCCGTCCCGGACAACCCCGGAGACGGTATCGATATTGTGTTGCTCGACGCCGTCCAACCGCTTGCGCATGGCGGCGGAAGCCTTGGCCCGGATCGATTCATTCTGGACCAGCAGCTCGGCCTTGAAATGATCAGGGTTGAGCCGCATGAAGAGGCCGTACCCCAATGCCATCGCGGCAATACGCTCTCGCGGCTTTCCCGGAAAGGTCGAGCCGCGCTCGAGCAGCTCGCCGACCTTGCGCCCGGACTCGATCAACATGGCGACGAGGATCTCCTCCTTGCAGGAGAAATGCTGATACATAGTGC
>JBFKNO010000372.1:0-1878 GCA_041629275.1 Nitrospiraceae bacterium | reverse complement strand
GGAACGTGGTCTTGAGCCGCCATCCCATCGTCCATCACAGCCAGCACGATCTGTCCTGGCGGTGGCGGCGGTCCCGCGGATGCCAGCGCGTCGACGTGCAAATCGACCGACAGGTCCTGCACGTCTACAACGTGCATTTGGGCACGGGTTTGGGCGAGCGACGCTTCCAGACGGCGCGGCTCGCCGAGGTCGTCAACGGGCACCGTCTGCGTGGCCCGAAGATCGTGCTCGGCGACTTCAACGAATGGGGGCGCGGCCTCGCCGCGCAGGAGCTGAGCCCCAAATTCAACAGTCTGAATCTCCGCCCCTTCCTCAAACGCCGCAGGACCTATCCGGGCTTCTTTCCCGTCCTGCACCTCGATCACATCTTCTACGACGACAGCATCGACGTGATCGACCTGCAGGTGCCGCGCACGCGGGCCTCCCTCATTGCTTCGGACCACCTCCCGCTCGTCGCCGACGTGCAGGTCCGATTCTGACTGTTTCGCCGCTATAATTCTCAGTTGCTCAATCGCAGCTCCCGCGGGTCCTGTCGCGGCGCCAGCCCAGCCGTGCTCGCTCCACCCGCCTTCGCGGCACCTCCGGAGGGAAAACCCGCCCCGCACCAGAGTGAACATCGGCGAAGGCGGGTCCCATCCGCTGCGCGCGGCCGGGCGCCCGTCACCGCGCCACCCGCGATCGCGCTGCGTCTGCACCTCGGGATCATTCTTGGATTGAGGTCAACAGCACTTCGAAACGTCACCCCACCCATGTTTGCAGTTACATTTCCGTGATCCTCCTGGTCTGCTGTGGGTGCGCGACCGTGCCGCCCGAACGGCTCGTCGGCCTCCATGCTGGGTGCTATGACTTCGGTGCCGAACGTGTTTGGCTGCTGGATCCACACTCCTAATCACGAGTAGCTGTGGGCCGGTCTGCGAGCTTCAGCCCGTATTTTTTTGCGAGCGATTCCGCTTGCGAACGCGAGAGCGGGACGACGGGCTGGCCTTTGCGTTCCGCCTGCCGTTCACGCCTGACGCGGTGAATCCACTCCAGCGAGGGCGCCTCCCAATGCTCGTCTGCACCTTCATTCTTCTTCATAGGGGACCTCCCAGGGTGAAATCAGGTCGATCAATGGGAAGCCTTCGCGAAGATTCACACTATTGATCTTCCGCTTTCGCTCGATGTTGACCATGTGTCGAAAATTCCAAGAGACGATCACCTTGATATCATTCACCGTCGCCACACCAATGTGTCTTGCGTCATCTTCGTACCGTGTCGGGATGGCTCCCGCCTCAAGGTATGCCCTGGCAAGGGCGATGCTTTCTTCCGATTCCTCTAAGACCAACGGCGAGCATCTCTCGATCTCCAGCGCGATGCGCTGCCTGATGCTTTCAGTTGCCCTCGAAGCTTCTTCGAGCACAAGGGGAGAAACGAACCCCTCCCACCGTCTTTCGGAAAGGCCGTCAAGGAAGCGTCTTGTTGCTGCAATACGCTCCTCAGGGCCCGGGTCGCACACGGCACCGAAAACCGATGTGTCGATGTACAGCCGCAGTCTCAACTTCTAATCGACGGTCCGGTATGAGGTCGAAGCTTGCAACCGTCTCTCCCTCCCTCTGTCCTGATGGAAGGCTACACAAGCTCAGGGGAAATTTCCACCTTTACGTGAGGGAATCCAGCAGCTCGATCCAGAATGAGGACGATCTATTCCCTTACCGCTTACGTGCGGTGAATTCGGCGAGCACCGTGGCGATGAGGAGGGCGGCGAGGTGGCTGGTGCGGTCACCTTCGTCCAGCGGCGGGGAGACTTCCATCACGTCCATCGCGACGAGGTTCGCGTGTCGCGCCACCGTCGCGACACCCGCGAGGATCTCCCGCGCCGTGAGCCCGCCGGGCGCGGTC
>JBFKNO010000371.1:0-1883 GCA_041629275.1 Nitrospiraceae bacterium | reverse complement strand
TACATCCTCACCAACAACCACGTGGTCGAAGGAGCCACGGAGGTCATGGTGACATTGCCTGACGAGCGCGAGTTCACGGGGACGGTCATCGGCACCGACCCGAAGACGGATCTGGCCATCGTGAAGATCGAGGGCAAGGATCTGCCCGCCCTGCCATGGGGCGACTCCGCGAAGCTGCAGGTGGGCGAGCCCGTTCTGGCCGTCGGCAACCCCTTCGGCCTCACGTCGACGGTGACCCAAGGCATCGTCTCCGCCCTGGGCCGCGGACGGATGGGCATCACGGAGTACGAGGACTTCATTCAGACCGACGCCGCGATCAACCCGGGAAATTCGGGCGGCGCGCTGGTGAATGGCAAGGGCGAGCTGATCGGGATCAACACAGCGATCTTCTCCCGGAGTGGCGGCTACCAGGGCATCGGCTTCGCCGTCCCCACGAGCATGGCCAGGCCGGTCTTCGACAGCCTCATGAAGGATGGCAAGGTCGTGCGCGGCTACCTGGGCATCGGGATCCAGGATGTCACCAAGGACCTGGCGGAAGCCTTCGAGCTGGCTGACCCCAATGGCGCCATCGTGGGAGACGTGAAGGACGGCAGCCCGGCGGATCGGGGCGGCCTCAAGCGCGGCGACGTGATCGTCGGCTACAACGGGAAGCCCGTCGAGGATCCACGCGCGCTCCAGCGTATGGTGACCAGGACCCCGGTCGGGACCGAGGCCGCCATGACCGTCATCCGCGACGGCAAGAAGGTGGACCTGACGGTGGCAGTGGGCGAGCAGCCGGGCGAGGTCCGCATCGCGCGGACCGACTCTGAGCAGAGCGAGCACGCCTTGACCGGCCTGGCCGTGAAGGGCCTCGATCTGAAGACGGCCCGCGAGCTGGGGCTGGAGGACGCCTCGGGCGTCGTCGTCACGGGTGTCGATCCCTCGAGCGAGGCGGCCCGTGCCGGGTTGATGGCGGGCGATGTGATCAGGGAGATCAATCGCAAGCCGGTGAAGACCCTGCACGACTTCGAGCAGCTCGTGTCGAGCTTGAACGGAGAGAAGCGTGCGCTCTTCCTGATCAATCGGCGGGGCGCGTCTCTGTTCGTGACCGTGAAGATCTGACTCGGAACCCGCTCTCCCTTCCCTCTCCCCACTGAGGGGGAGAGGGTTAGGGTGAGGGGGCCGCCGACCTAGTCGAACACGACCGTTTTCCTGCCATAGACCAGGACTCGATGCTCGACGTGGAGCCGGACGGCCCGGGCGAGCACGAGCTCCTCCAGGTCGCGTCCCTTGCGGACCAGGTCCTCCACCGTATCGCGGTGCCCCGCCCGCATGACATCCTGCTCGATGATCGGTCCCTCGTCCAGCTCCTCGGTCGCGTAATGCGCCGTCGCCCCGATCAGCTTCACCCCGCGCTCGTAGGCCTGCCGATAGGGATTGGCTCCCGCGAAGGCGGGCAGGAAACTGTGGTGGATGTTGATGATAGGGCACCCGACCTGGGCGAGAAACGCGGCGCTCAGCACCTGCATGTAGCGGGCCATCACGACCAGCTCGATCCCGTGCTGCCGGAGGGTGTCGAGCACCAGCTGCTCCTGCTGGGGCTTGGTCTCCTTGGTGACCGGGAGGTGGACGAAGGGAATCCGGTACAGCTCGGCCCAGGACGCGCAGGTGTCGTGGTTCGAGACGATGACCGGGATGTCGAGCTTCAGCTCGCCCCGGCGCTGCCGTTGCAGGAGGTCGGCCAGGCAGTGGTCCTGTTTGGAGACGAGCAACGCGGCTCGGAGACGGTGGGCGGTGAGGTGCACGCGATACTGCATGCCGAACACCTCCGCGACCGAGCCGAAAGCCGAGGAGATCCCCTGTGGCGGGATCTGGAGGCCGGCGGTCTCGAACTCGGTCCGCAT
>JBFKNO010000370.1:0-1906 GCA_041629275.1 Nitrospiraceae bacterium | reverse complement strand
CTCATTTCGCTGTCAATGCAAGGGGGTGGTGCTCACCCGGGGGGCCAGCCCATCGGCCGTCCGCCGAGGACATGCCAGTGCAAATGAAACACCGACTGCCCGGCGTTCCGTCCCGTGTTGGTCACCACCCGGTACCCGGCGCTCGTGAGGCCCTTCTCCTCGGCAACCTTGACGCAGGTCTGCAGCAGGTGACTGAGCAGGGCTCCGTCCGCCGCGTCGGTCTCACCCAAAGACGGGACGTGCTTGCGCGGGATCACGAGCACATGCACCGGGGCTTGTGGATTGATGTCTTCGAAGGCGACCGCGTGCTCGTCCTGGCGGACGATCTTCGACGGGATGGCGCCCGAGGCGATCCGGCAAAACAGGCATTCGCTCATGGCTTCTCCCTTCCCTCAACCTTGGTCCGCAATCCGGACTGCCCGAACCGTTTGCCTAGCTCGGCATAGACGTCCTGGAGCGTGAGATCATGGTAGCCGAGCATGACCAGGGTGTGGAACAGGAGATCGGCGACTTCGTGGACGATCTCGTCGCGTTTGCCTGTCTTGGAGGCCAGGATCACTTCGGCCGCCTCCTCCGCCACCTTCTTGAGAATCCTGTCCTGCCCGCCCTCGAAGAGGGAGGCGACGTAGGACCCGGACTGCCGCGTCGCTTTCCGGTTCTCGATGGTCCTGGAAATTGACTCGAGCAACGCCCCGTGCGCCTCCTGTGACTTCTCCTCCGTCTTTCCGTCCACCGAGGTGAAGAAGCAGGCGCGCTCGCCCGTATGGCACGTGGGGCCCATGGGGTCGGCCTTCACCAGGATCGTGTCCTGATCGCAATCCACGAAGACCTCCCGCACCGACAGGCGGTTGCCGGAGGTTTCCCCCTTCTCCCAGAGTTTCTGTCTCGTCCGGCTCCAGAAATGAACGGACTTCGTCTCGAGGGTCTTGTCGAGCGCCTCGCGGTTCATGAACCCCACCATCAGGACCGTCCCGTCACGCCAGTCCTGAATGACAGCGGGGATGAGGCCCTTCTCGTCGAATTGTAAATTGTCCAAAGTACCCATCGTTCCCGTCAGGAAAATTATGACCCAGAGCGGTGATCACAAGACAGATGCGCCACATTTTCAATGTAGCTGCAGCATCTTATGCTGCCAGAAGCGGCGCCATAAGATGGCGCGGCTACAGCCGAGTAAAAGCTGCTGTCAACAACAACGCGCTCCGAGCGATAAAAAGGAAAAATTGAAAAGGAGGGACAAGACTTCTTTGGCTTCACTTTCTCCTTCTTAATTTTTCCTTGTTACTTGGCCAGCCGAATGGCCACCCCGCGATCCGCCAGATACTGCTTCGCCTCGTTGATGGTGTAGGTGCGATAGTGAAAAATCGAGGCGGCCAGGACGGCATCGGCCTTGCCGATCGCCAGCCCCTCGTAGAGGTGGGCCAGGGTCCCCGCGCCTCCGGACGCAATCACGGGGATCGACACCGCCTCCGACACCGCCGCGGTGAGCTCCAGGTCGAAGCCGTCCTTGGTGCCGTCACGATCCATGCTCGTGAGCAGGATCTCGCCCGCCCCGTATTCCTCCATTCGCTCGGCCCAGGCGACCGCGTCGAGCCCCGTCGGCCGGCGTCCCCCGTGCGTGTAGACCTCCCAGCGGGACGATCCTGTCTCGCGATCGCCCGCCGTGGGCGGGGCGGCGTCCATTGCGCGGCGCTTCGCGTCGATCGCGACGACGATGCATTGCGTCCCGAAGCGGCCGGCCGCGGCTCTGACGAACTCGGGATCGGCGACCGCCGCGGTGTTGATGCTCACTTTGTCCGCTCCCGCATTGAGGAGGTTGCGGATGTCCTCCAGGCTTCGCACCCCTCCCCCGACCGTGAGCGGCATGAAGACCTCCTCGGCCGTCCTGGACACGACGTCGATGATGGTG
>JBFKNO010000369.1:0-2023 GCA_041629275.1 Nitrospiraceae bacterium | reverse complement strand
TCGACATGGTCGCTGCGCGTTCGTCTGACCCTGTGGTACGGAACCGCGCTGGCGCTGATCCTCGTGGTCTTTTCCGGCGTCCTCTACGCGGTCACCGCCAAGGGGCTTCGGGATCAGGTCGACGGGGACCTCCGGGAGGCGGCGGACGCCGCCGTCCGTTCCCTGATGGAAAGCCAGATGGGCCCCATCTTCGATTTCGAGGAGCTCTCCAACAAGTTCCCCGAGCTGGCCGTCCTCGACAAGTTCTTCCAGATCCTCACGCCGACCGGACGGATCTTCATCGAGTCACCGAACATCGAGACCCGCTACATTCAGCCCAGCCAGCCCGCGCTCACCCACGCCCGGCGCGGGGAGGTGTGGTTCGATACGGTCCGAAATCCCGACGAGCCGACGCTGCGGATCATCACCGTCCCCATCGTCGTCAACGGAACCCTGCTCAACATCGTGCGCGTCGGCCGATCCCTGAAGCCCATCGAGGAGACGCTCGATCGCTTCCTGCTCGTGCTCCTGGTGACGCTCCCCGCCGGTCTCGTCGTCGCGCTCGTCGGCGGCTGGTTCCTGGCGGATCGCGCCTTACGGCCCGTTGAGAGCATCACGCTCGCCGCTCAGCGCATCGCGGCGGGAGATCTCACCCAGCGCCTCCGCGTGCCCGCGACGGCCGACGAGGTCGGCCGCCTGGCGGCGACGTTCAACGACATGATCAGCCGCCTGGACGCCTCGTTCCGGCAGGTCCGGCAGTTCGGGACGGACGCCTCCCATGAGCTGCGAACCCCCCTGACCGTCCTCAAGGGGGAGACCGAGCTGGCGCTGCGACGCCCGCGCAGGGAGGATGAGTACCGTGAGGTGCTGGAGAGCAGCCTGGAGGAGATCGACCGGATGACCCGTATCGTCGACGAGCTCTTCTTCCTGTCGCGAGCCGACCTGGGCGAGGTCAAGATGGAGTCGCTGCCCGTCCGTCTGGAAACCCTGGTGGACGACATGGCCCGCCAGGCCTCGATGCTCGCCCAGGACACCAAGGTGGAGGTCGTCCTCGGACCCGTCACGCCCTGCAGCATCCTGGGTGATGAGTTGCGCCTTCGCGAGCTGCTCCTCAATCTGCTGGACAACGCGGTCAAGTACTCCAGGCCCGGAGGCAAGGTTGAGCTGGGCCTGGAGTGTGATGGATCCGCGGCGCGTCTCACGGTCAGGGATCAGGGCATCGGCATCGAGCCCGACGCGCGGTCACGCATTTTCGATCGGTTCTATCGCTCCGACTCGGCCCGTGCCCATGTGAAGAAGGGCACGGGGCTGGGGCTATCCATCTGCAAATGGATCGTGGAGGCCCACCACGGCCGCATCGAGGTCCAGAGCACGATCGGCCATGGCTCCACCTTCATCGTCGTGCTGCCGAGCACCTCCGCCGCACCACACGCCTGATCGAAACACCGTTCTCGACCCGTTCCGGTTAACGCTTTCTAATTTCTGTTTAATTCCGCTTTTAGGCCCCCCTGTTACACTCCTGCGTGATGACGGACTCACCCGTCCCGCAATCGAAACACAGACATCCCAAGGAGGCAGCCATGCGAGAGTTTTCACGACGCCAGTCAGGGTTCCTGGCGGCATTGGTCTTCCTGGGCGTGGCCGCGCTGGTCGGCACCCAGGTCACGATTCCGCGGGCCGTCGGCTCGGTCGCGACCACGGAGCCCGCGCCGATGGAACGCCTGAGAACCACCGACTTTACGGAGGTCGCCAAGAAAGTCACGCCCGCCGTGGTCAACATTACCCGCCGGGTGGAAGCCGCGCCCATACCACAGGAGTTCCGCGGCCCCTCCGGGGACCGGCGCGAATGGCAGGAATGGATGGAGAAATTCTTCGGGGCCCCCATGCCCCCGATGCCCCGCGAGCCTGAGGCTCCATACGGTCCCCCGATGGAAGGCGCCGGCTCCGGCGTGATCGTCTCGCCCGAGGGCTACATCCTCACCAACAACCACGTGGTCGAAGGAGCGACAGAGGTCATGGTGACCTTGCCTGACGAGCGCGAGTT
>JBFKNO010000368.1:0-2041 GCA_041629275.1 Nitrospiraceae bacterium | reverse complement strand
GGATCCTCCCGAAAGACCTCGGTCGCCATCTTGATTCCCTTCAGAAAGGCCTCGACGGCCGTCCGCTCCTGATGGCGGTCGAAGTAGAGGCTGTTGATCGCGGCATCGTCCTCGTATTTGCGGATCGCTTCCTGGGCCTCCTGCAGGTAGACCGCCCGCATCGTCTTCAGCATCTCCTCGGACAGCACCACGCCTTCGGCCGCCAGGTTTCGGAAGACGGACTTGGTGATGTCCACGCACATCTTGAGGAGTCCCCCCTTCGGATCGTCCGCGGACAGCGCCTGGTGCTTGTGCTCATAGGAGTCCGCGAGGTCCGTCTGGCAAATCCGCCGATTGGCGCAGTTGCGGTAGACCTCCGCCAGCACCCCCACCTCGAGGCCCCAATCGCCGGGGATCCGGTTGTTCCACGCAAGGTCCCGAACCATGGCAAACTCGCCCGCCAGGGGATACCGGAAGCTATCGAGGAAGGTGAGGAGGGGGTGCGGGCCGATGAGCTGCTGCAGGCTGTGGATCATCGGCGTGATGAGCAGCCGCGTGACCCGGCCGTGAATGCGATCGGTCACCCGGCTGTAATAGCCCTTGCAGAACTCGTAGCCCAGCCCCGGGTTCGCGATCGGAAAGCAGAGCCTCGCCAAATACTCCCGGTTGTAGCTCACGATGTCGCAGTCATGGAGCGCGATGACGTTGCTGCGGTGGCGGGCCAGGACGTAGCCGAACGCGAGCCAGCAGGACTGCCCTTTTCCGGGTAACCCGACGTCGATTTCCTGGCTGACGAGTTGCTTCAGCAAGTCCTGCATGCGCGGCCCATTGACCCAGACGATCCGCACGTTCTGCGGGAGCACCTTGAAGTACTCCTTGGCGCGCCGGAATTCGAGCGGCGAGGCATTCCCCAGGGCCACGACGATCTCGTTCAGATACCGCACCGCCTGCAACTGATCGACGATGCCTTTGAGCGCCGGGCCCTCGAGCTCCGTGTAGAGCGCCGGTAACACCAAGGCGATGGGGTTCACCGTGGCGTGCTTCTCGAGCTCGATTTCCAGCTGCTGGATATTCGGTTTCCCCAAGCGGTGGAGAACCGTGACGACGCCGTTTTGGAAGAAGTCAGACATGGGTGCCTCCCCGACCAGCCCAGTCCAGCAATTGAAGGGCAGGAGCCTACCACGAAGAGGTGGCCTTGGCCACACCCTAAATACTGCCCGCAAGGCGGCCCATCGACCATGTATATTGACCGGAGCCACGGCAGAGGTAGGGTCCACGAGACGCCCGCCGCAGGGCTGTTCGGTCTGCGCCCGGCCATGCCTTTTCGCTGGCCCCTCCACTACTATTACTATAATGAGGCGAGCACAAAACCGTGCCGGTACGGGCTCCACGCCCGTCGAGCCTCCGTCGAATGTTTCCTTGTCCAGGGTTTCATGAAAAACGAGCGTCGGCTCATACCGTCACGCCCGATGAGACAGTATGCTATCGATGTTCAGGCTGACAGCCCCATATTGACGGGACGCAAGCCCGCTTGACGGCTTGCCTGTGGACTCCACATGAGTTGTGACCGTTGTCAGGGCTTGATGGTTCGAGACTTCGCGGTGGACCTCGAGGACTACACCGGCGCTCAGCCGGTGGACATTTGGCGCTGCGTGATTTGTGGACGGGTCAAGGATCCGGTCATCGAGGAGCATCGCCATCATGGTCCCTCGCGTCGCGGGTCCAAACGGGCCAAGTGGCGAAATGAGTGACCGAGACTAACCAGGGGTAGGTCTGCATGAAGCTGAATCTGCGTCCGCGACTCGTGATCCGACTTCTCTGCGTGATGGCGATCGTGCTGCCCGCCATCGGGGGCATGATGGCGAGGAGCACCGCCGTGGCTCAGCGCGCGAACGGGGCGAACGGGGATGCGGACCATGCCTGGGTCAACGAAATCGAGGAGATCTTCATCCGCTCCGAGAACTGCAAGCAGTGCCACGACCGGCATTACGAAGAGTGGAAGGGGATGCGCGAGCAGACCCCCGACCTGAAGACCTTCGGCCGCGTCGATGCGGCGCTGCTG
>JBFKNO010000367.1:0-2070 GCA_041629275.1 Nitrospiraceae bacterium | reverse complement strand
TGGAATTGACGGTTCGGACCTTTATGCGTACCTTTTTCCCCTCTGCCACGCCAACCTCCCGTCCCTCTCCGGGGTCCGCTTAAGTCCTCCGACGCAAAAACTTCTGCCGTCTCCGAAGCTTCTTGTATTTGTGCTTCCGCATCTTCTTTCGGCGCTTCTTCAGAACACTCGACATAGTGTCATCCCCGATCGCAAGTCTAGTAGGGTTTTTGGGTGAAAGCAAGCAACAAGCGGTTTTGCGACCGCGATTCGCGCGGTCCAGGGGTAAGATAGACGCGTTGCGCGCGTCTGTCAAGGAACTCGGGGGCCACCTTGATTCTGTTGGCGGCGGCTCCCTATACTGCGGCATGCTGAGGCGCATCCAGCATGCCGTGTGGATTCTCGTAGGCGTGGCCCTCCTGGCGCCAACCGCGAGCTCGTGCGGCAAGAAGGGGCCGCGCTACCCGGAAGACCATGCGAGGTTTCTCCGTATCGACGACGCCGTCGAGGGCTTGAGAACGGCCTACGTGGAGAAGGACGGGGGGGCGATCGAGAACCTCCTGCTGCCGTCGGAGCCCCTCGAGCAGTTGAGCCAGGAGATGCGAAAAGACTTCAAGACCTTCCAAACCATCGACGTGGAGTTCACGATTGACCGCATCAGCATCGACGGCGACCTCATCGACGTCTACGTGCATTGGCAGGGGTTCTGGAAGCGTGCCCCGCAGGACGTCGGGATCAGGGAGCGCGGTCACGGGATGCTCCGCTGGACGGGCACGCAATCGATCCTGCTGAAAGAGGTCCAGGGTGACCTTCCCTTCGGCATGGCCGCGCGTCGCCTGCTCTCCCAAACCGGGCCGGCCTTCGCGTCCTAGGCCGACTCCTGCGTGACCACCGTGAGAAAGCGGTCGAGCCCTGAAGCGGAGTTCCTGGTCGTCGGGTGCGGGGTCGCGGGCCTCCGCGCGGCGATGGAGCTGAGCCGGCACGGTCGCGTCCTCATCCTCACCAAGGGCAATCCGCTCGAGAGCAGCAGCAGCTACGCGCAAGGGGGTGTCGCCGTCGCGATGAGCGAGGAGGATGACGTCTCCATCCACTTGCTCGACACGCTCAAGGCCGGGCACGGGCTCTGCCGCCGCGAGGCCGTCCAGGTGCTCGTGGAGGAGGGTCCGGAACGGATCCAGGAGCTCATCGAATGGGGAGCCGCCTTCGACAAAGTCGGCGAGCGGTTTGCCTTCGCGCGCGAGGCCGCGCACAGCCGAAGCCGAATCCTCCGGGCGCGTGGCGACGCCACCGGCAATGAGATGGTGCGCGTCTTGATGGCGCACGCGCGTCGGCGCAAAACGATCGGGTGGCTGGACCACCACTTCACCGTTGATATCGTCGTCGTGGACGGCACCTGCCGCGGGGTGTCGGTGATCGACGAGGAGCTGGGCACGCGGGCCGTCATTCCCGCGCACGCCGTGCTGCTGGCGACGGGCGGGGCTGGGCAGGTCTATGCGCGCACGACGAATCCCACGAACGCGACCGGCGACGGCATGGCGATGGCCTACCGTGCCGGCGCCGTGCTCCGCGACATGGAGTTCGTGCAGTTTCATCCGACCTCCCTCTACCTGCCGTCGAGCCCGCCCTTCCTGCTGTCGGAGGCGATCCGCGGTGAGGGGGGACGGCTCCGCAACATCAAGGGCGAGCTCTTCATGCATCGGTATCATCCCGCGGGCGCGCTGGCTCCCCGTGACATCGTCGCGCGGGCGATCTGGGCGGAGATGGCCGCGACCCGGTCGCGGCACGTCTATCTGGATCTCACCCACCTGGGAGCCGCCTTCGTCAAGCAGCGCTTCCCCACGATCTATGCGACCTGCCTCCGCTACGACATCGACATCACGGAGGAATGGGTGCCGGTCTCGCCGAGTGCCCATTACATGATGGGCGGAGTGGAAACGGACCTGGAGGGGGCCACCACGTTGCCCGGCCTCTTTGCAGCCGGGGAGGTGGCGTTTTCCGGCGTCCACGGGGCGAATCGCCTGGCGAGCAACTCCTTGCTGGAGGGGCTGGTCTTCGGCAAGCGGGCGGCGGATTCCGCCATCGACTTTGCCG
>JBFKNO010000366.1:0-2070 GCA_041629275.1 Nitrospiraceae bacterium | reverse complement strand
GTCGTCGAGGACTGTCGCCGGAGAGCCCAGGCCCAAACACCCATCGCCCCGAGTTCGGACCCCAAGGGAGGCGCATCATGACAGTGGCAGGGTCGTTCGGACTGTTTCTATTGGCAGGCTTGTGCGAGATCGGGGGCGGGTACCTCGTGTGGCAATGGCTCCGCGAGGGCAAGCCGATTGGCTTTGCCGCCCTCGGCGCGGTGATTCTCATCCTCTACGGCGTCATCCCGACGTTTCAGCCGGCCCATTTCGGACGCGTCTACGCCGCCTACGGCGGAATGTTCATCATCCTGTCGCTCCTCTGGGGCTGGGCGCTGGACGGCACGCGGCCGGATCGGTTCGATACGATCGGCATGCTCATCTGTCTAGCGGGGATGGCGGTGATCATGTACGCGCCGCGCGGCTAAAAGGGCTTGTCGGTCGCAGGGCTCTGGTATGCCGCCTGGGCCTCGTGGCTTTCCTGAGACCGGCGGCGCAATGGTCGAGGGAACTGCCGAGCATGATGTTCAAAAACAACCGAGGCGCCGAATGGGAAACAGGTGAGGGGAGGCGCGCAAGCGGTGACGATTTGCGCTCGGCCTCCGGTGACCTCTTGGTTAAAACGGCTCAGCGTGAACCTGGTTGCGATGTTCGGAGCGGCTTCCCGGGGTTGCGCGTGAACTCACGGGGGCCTCGCAGGAATGGACGGCTTTGGCTCGGTGATGCTGCTTCTCACGAGCATCCCGTAGGACCAACCAAGCATGAGGCATTCTGGAACAATCCTCCTTGTGACTCTGTGGCAGTACGACCCACCTTGTGGGGTTGTGGTGTCAGATCTACTCGAGCTGGTTGCACAACCCTTTGAATTCGAAAAGATAAGATGAACGCACGGGGCGGCAGCGGACTTGCTCTGCATTTAGTAGAGCCGGGGGTTTATACTTGGCTTTCCATTTGTCCGCGGTGCAGGGGCGTTCTCAGATGAAGCGATCCTACGCCACCATCCTGAAGGTCTGCTCGTTGGTCGTTGCCGGCGCGGTCCTCTTGTGCCATGTCCTCGGCGCTCTGTGCGTCATGGTTCCGGCTCCGGTGATGGCCGAGGCGGTCGGGATCGCCCCTCCACCAGTCCAGGCTCCGATGGCGGCTGACCATGGTTGCTGGCAATCCATTCCGTCCTCTGCAGAGAGGCTGGACAACGGTGCGTCCGTACCCTTCACATCCAGGCCGGTCATCATTCCGGCGCCCGCGATGCCGAATTGGTACGGGATAGGCACGTCCTGTCAGCTCTGGGCAACAGGAGTCCCGCTCCACGCCTTCCTTTCCACATTCCGCATCTGATCGTCCGCCACGCGTGTTTGCCGAGCAAGTCCGCTCTGAGCTGAGCGGCCACGGCAAGCGTACACATTCTCTCGTGTTCCCGCATTTATACACAGAAGGGGGTCCGACATGCACGACCTCGGCCGGCTTGTCATCGGGACACTAGTCCTTCTTTTCTTCGTGGTGGGTGATAGCGCTGACGTCAGGGCCCGAGAAGCTGACAAGCCGCGGCTGTCGCTGCCGGGACTCGTGCAAGAAATGCTGGCGCAAAACCCAGATATCAAGGCAGCACGGGAGCGGTGGGATGCTGCGAGGGCCGTCGTTCCCCAGGTCCAGACGCTTCCTGATCCAATGCTCCAATTGGGGTACCAACGGATGCCGATGGTCGAGCCGCTCCAAGGCGCCATGTATGGGTTCCAACAGAACATTCCGTTCCCCGGCAAGCTCAGGCTCAGAGGCGAGGTGGCGGCCCAACAAGCGGATCGGGTCGAGCAGGAGTATCATGCCATTCGGCTCCGAGCGATCTCGCAGCTGAAGCAGGACTATTGGGATCTCCACTTCGTTCACAAGGGGATCGAGATCGTCGAGAAGAACAAGCTGCTCCTCATTCAGTTCGAAAAGACCGCGAATGCTCGCTACAGTGTGGGCAAGGCGGCACAGCATGACGTCTTCCGTGCCCAAGTTGAGCTCTCTCGGGTTCTCGATCGTCTGGCGGTCCTGGAGCAACAAAAGGAGAGTTTGCATGCCGCCGTCAACAGGCTCCTCAATCGACCACCG
>JBFKNO010000365.1:0-2125 GCA_041629275.1 Nitrospiraceae bacterium | reverse complement strand
TTCAGACGTGTGCTCTTCCGTCTTGATCCCCTCCGTCCGCGAGTTGTCGGGAGGGCCGCTGGGTCGACTGGAGGACGCGGAAAAGCTGCGGAGCTCCCTGCGACGGCTCATGTGGGGCAAGGTCGGGCTGATCCGCACCCGGGACTCGCTGGTGAGCGCGATCGCGCACCTGTCGCGATGGGAGCGCCTGGTGGACAGGCCGTTCAGGATGCGGCGCGACCTGGAGGTGAAGAATCTGGTCCAGGTGGCCCGGTGCATCGCCGAGGCGGCCCTGTGGCGGGAGAGCAGCGTGGGGGCCCATCACCGGGCGGATTTTCCCGGCAAGACGGCCGGGTGGCGCCAGCACAGCGCCTCGCGACCGGTCAGCGAGCCGGAGGGTCAGAAAATCCGAGCGGATGTTGTGGGGTTGAAGCCCAGAAAGGCCTGAGCGAGCCACCCGGAGCCGCGGTCGATCCCGCCAGGAACTGCCGGTAATTCCGGAGCACCTTCCACACGAATCGGCGCGTCTCGCGGTAGGGTGGCAGCGCGTTGTATTGCTCGACCGCGGTGACGCCGGCGTTGTACGCCCCCAGCGCGAGCGTCAGGTTCCCTTCGAATCGGTCCAGCAATGCCCGCAGGTGAGCCGCCCCGCCACGCACGTTTTGCTCGGGGTCGAACGGATTGCGGACATTCAACATCAACGCGGTTTGCGGCATCAACTGCATGAGTCCGATGGCGCCCGCGCGGGACACGGCCAGCGGGTTGAAGTCCGATTCCGTCTTGATGACGGCGCGCAGCAGGGCGGGGGGCAGGTCGTGCTGTCGCGCATGGCGCGCGACGAGACGATCGACCTCGGCTGGGGCAAGGCGGGGAGGCCGATGGCGCCGCGTGGGCGACACCCGTCGGTAGCGCGGGTCGGCGGGCACGTTCGAGAGGTGGATGGTTCCGTCTGCGTCGATGTATTGATAGATCTCCGCCCCCGACGGCTGCGCGCTCAGCATCAACGGGAGCCAGAGGCAGGGGGCGAGCAGCTTGGTTTTGAGTCGGTGGTGTCTCATGGGCATCGGCATGGACGGAATGGGCCAGCCTCGTTCGAGGCTAGCACCCGGCCTTGAAACTGTCAAAAGAACTCGATCTCCTTTGTTCCTCCCCTTCCCAGCCCCTCCTTACAAAGGAGGGGCGTGAGCCTCCTGCGCGGCTTTCAGACCTGTCACGTTATTTGTGAACTCTCAATAATCATGATCTCGGGATTTGGGATTGTGAGCTTCTCCCTGAGGTCTAGGTCAGAAATCGAGAAAGATTCCGGCGGAACGAATCACGGAGCTGGGCCGTGACGGCCCCCGGAGCTCCCTTGCCGATCTTCTTTCCGTCCACCTCCGAGACCGGCATGATCTCCATCGACGTGTTCGTGATGAAGCACTCGTCGGCCTCCAGAAGGGCGGCTGGCGGGAAGGCTCCCTCCTCGACGGCGATGCCGCTCTCGGCAGCCAGCTGGATGACGACTCCACGGGTGACACCCTCCAGAATCCCGCAGGCGACCGACGGCGTGTGAAGGCGCCCGTGCCGCGCGAAGAAGACGTTGCTCACCGTGCACTCCGTCACCACCCCCTCCTGGTTCAGCATGAGGGCGTCGAAGGCTCCCGCGCGAGACGCTTCCCTCTTTGCGAGGATGTTGTTCAGGAAGTTCAACGACTTGATTTGCGGCGGCAGTGCCGCGGCGGAGTTACGCCGGACGGACACCAGCACCAGCCTCACGCCCTGCTCGAAGAGCCGCGCCGGCGTGGGCGACAGCGGCTTCGTCATGATGACGACGGTGGGATGCGGGCACAGCTCCGGGTCGAGGCCGAGCTCCCCCTTTCCCCGGGAGATCGTGATGCGAACATGGCCGTCGGCCGGCTCCGCGCTCCCGCCCGTCGCCCCCCGGGCGAGCCCGTTCCGCTTGAGCGCCTCTCCCAAGACGCGCGCCCAGTCCTGCTCGGCGAGCGGATTGGTGAGATCGATCATGTCCGCCGATCGATACAGCCTTTTGATGTGTTGGGCGAGGAGGAAAAACCGGCCCGCATAGGACCGCAGCGTTTCGTAGACGCCGTCTCCGTAGAGGAAGCCGTGGTCGAACACGGAGATCCGGGCATCTGCCTTCGACACG
>JBFKNO010000364.1:0-2133 GCA_041629275.1 Nitrospiraceae bacterium | reverse complement strand
GGTGCCCAAGAAGATCGAATTTCGCGAGGAACTGCCTCGATCGTTGCACGGAAAGACGCTCCACCGGGTCTTGCGGAAGGAAGAGGAGGAGCGGCTGCTCCGTCAACGGTCTCAGGCGTCGTGAAAGGAGGCGGCACCGTCGCCATGGCGAGCGAAGCGTTCGTGAAGGCATGGCAGTCGCCCGACCTGGCCGGCGATCGCCAACGCGGCGGACAGTCCGGGAGATTCGATGCCGATGAGGTTGATGAGTGGGGGGTCGTTGTGATCCACGGCGACGATGAAATCGTTGGGTCGGCTGTCTCCGGACTCGACGCGAGGGCGGATGCCGGAGTAGGCCCAGCGAAGATCGCGCTCCTCGAGCGCCGGGAGGAATTTCTGCAACGCCTCAATGAACACGCCCGGCGGAGTCTTGCGGGACGTATAGTCCCTCTTATCGTCCACGGCCACCGCGTTCGGCCCGACGAACATCTGGCCGTTGGGGCGCGGGCTGAAGTGAATGCCCTTGCCAACCGCGTGGCGCGGCAGGGCGGGGTAGACGAGACGCTTGATCAGGTCTTTTTTCTCCGGCGTCACGATCTCGTAATACTCACCTCGAACTGGGTGAATGACATACTTGCGATGACGGAGCCCGAGGGCCGCGACGTCGTCGGCGTACAGGCCGGCAGCGTTGATCAGGGAGGTGGCGCGAATGGTCTGGCGGGCCGTGGCGACGGTATAGCTCGTCGTGTCCCTGTGAACGCCGATCACTTCGTTGTTGAACGCAAAGGTGACGCCAGCCGATTCCGCATCGGCCTTCAGGGATCGGACGAAGGTTTGGGAATCGATGACTGAAACGGAAGGAATGACAATGCCGCAGAACGCACGGAGGTGCGGCTCCAATGCGCGCAGGCCGCGGGCCGTGACGAAGGAGACTTTGGTCCTCGTTCGCCATGCGTTGAGCCAGAGTCGCTGGAGTGAGAACACCTCGCGCCAGAGCCCTCGGCGAATATCCTGGCCTGAGATGGCGATGACCATGCCAGTCTGGAGGAGGGGGAGCTTGTTCTGCAGCGCATACGAGACGGCCAGCGTGCTGCCCTCGCGGGCCAGGCGTGCCTTGAGTGACCTGGGGTCCTCGTGGATGCCGCTGTGCAGGACGCCGCTGTTGCGCCGGCTGGTTTCCTCCCCGACCTCCGCATGCTTTTCCAGCACGATGATGCGGAGTGCTGGGTCCCGGCGCCTCAGCGCGAGCTCGCGGGCGATGGCGCAGCCGACGACCCCCGCGCCGATGATGCAGACGTCGTACGAATTCATCCGGTTGAGCCCCTATGCCTGCGCTTGCGCAACATAAATACGGCAAGATTCTCTTTGTCTTTTGCGGCGGCGGCTGCAAGGCGGTGATCCAGGCCTTTGCGGCGGCCGAGCTGGTTCGCGCCGGCTTGTGCCCGAGTCACATCGTGAGCTCATCAGCCGGGACCTGCAACGCCCTCGGCTTCGTCGAGTCGCCGGGCTTCGAGGGCGCCGCCAAGACCGTGCGGATTTGGGAAGACTATATCACCTCCCCCGAGGCGATCTATGAATTTCACCCCTTTCTTCGGGACAAGACCGCGCGCCTGCTCGGGGTTGCCCCACACGTGGCGGTGGACAAGCTGCCGGACACGTCACGCTTTCGTGATGTCAAGAAGATGCTCAAGTTCTTGTCCATGGTGGTGTCCCTCTGCGTGAAAATTCCCCTGCGGGTTGCCGGGCGTATGGCGACCTTCGCGCTTCGCCTCCTGAACACATTCGGCTCACCCCAGCATTCGTTTCGAGGCCTCGTCGAGTCCCCTGAAGTTCAACAGACGTTCGACGAGGTGAACCGTTACTTCGAGCTGCAACATATGAAAGCGTTCTTTGATCCTCTTCCGCTGCTCGGCAGGCTCGGCGAGCAAATCGACCTGCAGAAAGTGCTCGACAGCCCCATCGTCTGGCACATCCTCGCGGAGCGGTACGAGGACGGCGCCACCGTCGTCTTTTCCAACAAGGATCACGATGTCAGCAGGAATGGGACCGAGGACGCCCGAATCCTGAAGGCGAGACACGACCGGTTCTTCGCCAGGATCCGCGCCTCCATGGCGCTCTATCCCTTGTTCGAGATGGTCGAGATGGGCGGCTCCC
>JBFKNO010000363.1:0-2179 GCA_041629275.1 Nitrospiraceae bacterium | reverse complement strand
CTGTACCATCGCCAACTGTCCCAGCGAGCCCAACGTCGCACCTACAAGCAAAACCCAGAACGCCTCCTCCTAGCCTCACCCATCCGAATTGCATAATGAACCTCCCAGCGTTGGTACAGTATTCCTCTCGACCAACCGACTCGCGAAGGCAGTCCCCTCAGACCTCCTCCTGTCAACGTCAGCTGTCCCACGAAACATCATGGGACACGAATGAACAGGAACCGCCCATACCGTTCTCATTGCTCCCTCAGACGCGCGAGTTGCTGACGGATGCGCTCCCAATGGGTACCCGGCCAATAGATCCGTCCGCATCCAGGGCACCGTGAGAACTCGGCGTGCTCTGACGCGACAAGAGGGGGGACCTCTTTGCTCGCCTGCTCGTGCGAGATCGATTCCAACAGCAGATTGCACTCAGCACATCGACAGCGAGTCTTCGCCTCCAGGGTGAGATCCAGGTGCCGGTCCGACATGAGCTGGCGTAACTGCTCGCTCACATAGTCGCTTCGTAATAAGGTCAGGCGCCCTCGCAGCGCTCTTCGCCTGGCGAGATATCTGTCACGAGTCAGAAGCCATCGGTGTTCGAGAAGCACTCGCTCAACAAGAACCGCGTCGGGAATATTCCTTTCGTAGGCCGTGTCATAACCGAGAATCCTCAGCCACCGCGCGAGCCTCCCCAACATTGCATCTGCAAAAAATGCAACTTCGCGGTCCTTTAGATGTACCATGACATGTGGGTATCGCTACGGGGTCCCCGAAGCTCGCTCCGCCTGGTTCTTGCATAATTCATATTCAGCTCATGGTATAGAAGGCCTCAGCATCAATCATGCCGCAATGGGTCGGCGATGAAAGTCTATGCCTAGGCTAAGTCCTCAATTTCCTAGCCCTGTTGTGAGGTCCATTGCAGGCGTCACGGCACCGAGCCCCTGTAAACCTCAGAGGCAAGTCCTGGAATGCCACAGTCCTAGAGGACTCCATGGGGAAGAAAGACACAACCCGAGTGATGCGTGAAGGGTGATGGGGAGGAAGAGGGAAGCAAGATGCAGCCCAAAGGCGTGATCCGTGAGGAGTAATGGGTAAGGGGAAGGGAGAAACATCAGCGTGAATGCGTGAGACGTAAATCGTGAAGAGTAATCAGAGCGCAGAAGACATTCATCAATAATCCTGAATTCATGGCGGCTGAGTAATCACGGGAACCAGCGATGGGACGAACACGAGTCTTGATCTTGGGTGCGGCTGGTCGTGACTTTCATAACTTCAACGTCGTGTTTCGGCACAATTCCTGGTACGACGTCGTGGCCTTTACGGCCACCCAGATTCCGAACATCGAAGGGCGATGTTATCCCCCATCCTTGGCGGGTGAGCTCTACCCCCAAGGCATCCCCATCCTGCCGGAAGACGAGCTCGATGCAGTACTGAAGCGTGAACGCATCGACCAGGTTATCTTTGCCTACAGCGACGTCTCACATGAGACGGTCATGCACACCGCCTCACGGGTGATCGCTGGTGGTGCAGATTTTCGTTTACTGGGTCCGTCGGCTACCATGCTGAGCTCAACAAAGCCGGTTGTGTCCGTCTGTGCCGTCAGGACGGGGGCGGGGAAAAGTCCTGCGTCGCGAAAGGTCGCTGGGGTCTTGCGGGCAGAAGGTCTCCGCGTCGCGGTGGTTCGGCACCCCATGCCCTATGGAGACCTGGCGAAGCAAGCAGTGCAGCGCTTTGCGACTCTTGAGGATCTCCGCTCTGCTCACTGCACGATCGAGGAAATGGAAGAATATGAGCCCCATATTCTACAAGGGCACGTGGTGTATGCCGGGGTCGACTATGAAGGCATCCTGCGGCAGGCAGAGCGCGATGCCGATGTGATCCTGTGGGACGGAGGCAACAATGATTTGCCGTTCTTTCAGCCAGACCTGGAGATTGTGCTCGTGGATCCCCACCGTGCGGGTGATGAATCGACTTATTTCCCGGGAGAGGTTAACCTCCTACGGGCGGACGTGCTCGTTTTAACCAAGCTCGATACGGCCCCCAAAGAGAAGGTCGCCTTGGTGAGAACCACCATCCGCAGCATGAACCCGGAAGCGGTGCTCGTGGACTCCACGATGCAGGTCAAGGTCGACGGGCCTGAGCGGATTAGCAGAGCCCGCGTCTTGGTCGTCGAAGATGGCCCAACCCTCACCCACGG
>JBFKNO010000362.1:0-2196 GCA_041629275.1 Nitrospiraceae bacterium | reverse complement strand
GCCCCAGCTCCTGCATCAGGGCGCCGAAATTCAGTAACACCTCGTAATCCGCCTCGCCGATCTCCAGGTATCTCAGATATGCATCCACGGCAGAACTGTAGTTGCCGGTCACGTGCCGTGAGTAAGCCAGTCCCCGCCACGCAAGAGCATTCTCGTAGTCTTGCTCGAGCGCCTCGTCGAGCACCTCCTGGGCATCGCCAAATCGCGACGCTGCGTATAGCGCCCGAGCCACATCCACGAGCAAACGGCTCCGAGCCTTCCTTTCTTCGACGTGGCGAGCCCCTTTGCGCAGCGCCTTGATCGCCCTATCCAACCTCTCCTCCTCCCAGTCACGCGCGGCGCGCTCTGACGCTCTTCGAGCCCCGACGTTGCCCTCCGCCCCCAGGCGCGTCAAAGTCTCTATCGCATCGCGAATCGCTCCATCGGCCTCGCCCGTCGTCATCTGTTTCAGAATCCCGGATTCACAGTTTCTGTCGAATTGGTGAGACTCCCCGCTGGCGTTTCTCCAAAGCCAACCACCCCCTTCGCAAGGTCTCGCCTTCCATTGCTCCCTGAGCCCATCTTTCCAAGAGCGGCACGTATTGTTCGTCGTGCGCGCTTCCGGTGCCCTCCGCTAAGCGAACCAGAAGGTCCGTCGCCTTGCTGAACTGCTCTAGATCTATCGCCTCGCTTGTTAACCTCTCTTCAAGAATGTCCATGAGTCCTTCGTACGAGTCCGCGACTCCTGCCCCAGGCGCCCCCATCAGAATCGGCAAGTCTGCTTTAGCTGCACCCTTTATCACTGCATACGGCGACTGACTCTCCCTTTTGTGCTTCTTGTTTATGATCGGCACGTTCGTTTGAAGGTGCGCTTCGAGATCTTTGACGGTGTGGCACTGGCTATCCTTTATTGCATCCAAGAGGCAATACGTGAAGGTTCCATGCATTAGCTCAGCTATTTCATATGATCGACGCTTCGCGTCGCACGAGAAAAAGGTCACGATGCCTTTCTTGCGGACGGCGCGGGCTGCGTTTTCCCCTATCCGAGCAACGGACTTGCCACCCTCCAGGACGTGCTCTCGGCACGCATCCAGCAACATAACGACGTTGTTGCATTTTAGTTGTTCGAGGCGATCGGCCACCAATTCTACGCGAAGACCGGTTTCCGTGAGGTCTTGAGGAGCACAGTCGCTGGGTAAGAGATAATCCTTCCCGTCGTCACCCATCAGCCCGTGACCCGAGAAGAAGAAGACGACTAGGTCTTCGGCAGTCACCTCGCCGCCGTCCTTGAGATCTGCAAGCGCTTCAAGGATAGTGGAGCGGTGTGGCTTACTGTCAGTGTCATCATGGAAGACCCGGACCCTCTCGGGCTCAAACCCTAGTTGCTTCTCGAGGGTGGCCGCAAGAACGCCGGCGTCGTTCTGGGAGCAGTGCAGGTTGGTTATGTTGTCGGAGTCATACGTGGCGACACCGATCACGACGGCCCATCTGTTCTTGAAGAGTGGGGGTGGACGCGGGGCCGGCCTGGGATCAGGCGGCAAGTCATGGGGTCGCAGAATATAGTAACAAAGGAGGACGAGGAGCCCAATAAGCAAGAGGAGGACGGCCAGCTGGAAGAGAGCGGGCCAGACGAACGTGACGAAGACAAGCACGATCCCGGACGCGGGCAGGTATAGGAGGAACAGCTGGAACAACTCTGGTGCCTCCCGAAACCGGGCCGCGATGTTCGGCTGAGGCATGAGTTTAAGCTAGGACTCGCATCGGGGTGCTGCAACCCCAGACAGGATCGCTTGGGACTAGCTCAGGTATTCCCTCAAGTCAGGCGCAAGCGATTCTCGATTCTTCTCCACTGATGCTAACGGAATGGCTGTGGAGAGCGGCTCACCCCGTCCAGGGAGCGGTAGTAACGTTTAGCGGGTAGATTACGGTACAGCGTTCACGACCCTTTCGATCCACAGCGCTCGTTCCTCGACCCCAACGGAGTAACCAATGTTTAAGAAAGCACTTGCGCTGGCGACACCTTTCGCGGCGGGTCTCCTTGCCGGCGCGTGCGGCGAGGCCGGCCAGGAAGGCGCCGAGTTCGCCTACGCCGACATGCCGGCGATCATCCCCGTCGAGCAGTTCTTCGACAACCCGGAGATCGCGGGCGCCCAAATCTCGCCCGACGGCCAGTGGCTGTCCTACCTGAAGGCGTACCAGGACAAGTTGAACGTCTTC
>JBFKNO010000361.1:0-2211 GCA_041629275.1 Nitrospiraceae bacterium | reverse complement strand
CGAGCCGTTCGCTCATGATCCTGCGTGCCTGCCTGCGGTGTCGGGGCAGTCTTTGCGCGACGGCCTTTACCACCGATTCCCGGTTCGCTTGCGGGCAATTCTCGCTGATGGCCTGAATGATAGCGATGATCATTTCAGTCAGAGCGGGCAGGACCAGCGGGTCGATGCCGTACTTCTGGACGCATTTTTCGGCGCAATGCTCCGCGAACTTTCTAACGTGCATTCCCTGCTCCTATCGAGTGTGCGATAAAATGCGTGGCCCCGATTCTGCGTAGCCCCTTGGCTATATCGTTCCACGCCGTTTGATACGCGTCTTTTGTCTGTTGGGCCTCGGTGGCGAATAGTCGATCCAGTTCGGCGCCGATGGCTTCAAACCACGGCCGCCAGAGGTTGGCTTGAGCCCCGAGCGTTTCGCGATTGGCCGTGCGGGTTTCGTCGGTCACCCAGCGTTTGAGCGCCGCCCCGCCTGCGGGCGAGGCCCCGGCGGCGATCTTGGCGGCAATCGCTTCGAAGTTCCCGGCTAGCGCCCCGGCTTTCGAGTTATCTGTGAGCCGGGTGGCTGCGACGTACGCCGTCCGCGCCAGCCCCGTAAGCGGATCGTCCGGGGGTGGGGGATCCGGGTCGGGACCGGGCGGAGGCGGTCGCGGATCGCCGATTTGAATAATGTGACGTTTTTGCTCGACTTTCTGGCCTGTCCAATCGACGGCGGTGCAGATCAGCACGACGCGTCCGGGCTTGAGGCCGGAAGAGAAGACAAACGCCCGGCCGCCGTCGAACGTGCGATAGTTGAGCTCTAGAGGCTCCAGGGTGAGCCAGAGCAGCTGTGCTTTTTCGGCCGCCTTGACCTCCAGGACGACCAGTTGTCCAAGCCCTACCGTGTGTCCATTGGTGGGCTCGATTGAAAGTTGTCCTAAGAGAACCGCCACATACAGCGCGGCCATAAAGCCCCCATGTTTCAAAGGCCCGCCCAATAAGGAACAGTCCTGCCTGGCGGGAACGCCCCGCCTAATCATCCCTTTGCGTCTCCAAGCGAAACCGAACACTTGGCTTGGACGGGCCAAATGGCGAGCGAGGGAGTCGAACCCTCACCCGCCGTATTTTTCCATCAGCGCCACCAGGCAGATCCCGAGCAGAATCGCCAGACAGATGTAGAATTCACTTTTGCTGGTCAGATAGCGATACATCACATTGCAATCTATCAGATTTTCCGATTTTCCTGAACTCGCTGTGATGGCTGCAGGGATACGTGCCGCGCTGAACCGGTGGGTAGACGGCCATCAGCGCTTGCCCCTTGGGGGTCATGACGGACACGACCTGGGGCGGATTGAAGCGGCATTGACCATGAGACTCGTGGCCGATCAGCAAAGGCCCGCCCTGCTGCTCCTCCACGTAATGTTCGCAGTTGCCGCAGCGGATTGTATCCACGACCTGCCCTCCTGTGGGTTATCATAGCAGAATGCTTAAAGCCGTCCTGCACACCCCAGACGGGGATAAGGAAGTCAAGGCGCTCAACTGGCGTCTGTTGGGCCAGCAAGTAGCCTCCGAGGTGATCTGCTACCACTCCAACCACCCCGGCAAGGAAGTCAGGGTCACCTGGCCGGATCACTACGGTTTGCCGTTATTCCAACTGAAGCTCACCTGCTTGCGGTGCGGCGACATACCAGCGGCCCACAGGGAGTGGATGTGCCCCCAAGAGCTGGTCAGCGCCCTAACACTCGTCTTCCACACCTCCCACGAAGGACACCCCATAAAGCTGGAGTACATGGGGATGACGTGGGAGAGCCCCGTATAATCCATGACTAAACGAGCACGCCAACATGAAAAGGCCGGCAGAGTCACCGATAGCGACGGGTACAAGCATACCCCTGTACCTGACAGTCACCGGGCAACGACAGCGGCGGAGGTTGATGATATTCGCATTGTCAACAGTCTTATGAAACGCAAAGATTGGCAAATCCCCGATAGAGCATACCTCGAACTTCCCGAGGACTTCACAACCTTCGCTCTCAACGAAGAGAATGACCCAGGCGATAGAGTCAAAGCCGCTCGACTCATCACGCTGATGCACGGCCAAAACCAAAAGAACGATGAAGACAAAGAGAGCGAGCGCCAAGCACCAGAAACCAATAAAGACTATGAACTTAGCACTCTAGAGGAGCTTCAAGCTCTAGGGCTCCTAGTACCCGATCGGCAAGGGGCCGTGATCAAGGG
>JBFKNO010000360.1:0-2235 GCA_041629275.1 Nitrospiraceae bacterium | reverse complement strand
CCTTCCCCCACGAGGGCAGAGGCCCAACGGGAGACCACGAGGGACAGGAGGAACGGAAGGTCAGAGATCAGCGAGGCGAGGCCCGATCGAACGTTACAACGGCCCGGCGTCGTTGGAGATCGCCCGGACCGTTGAGGATTAATCCGTGCACGCGGAGGTGAGCCCCGAGCGAGTGTTGCAAGCCCCTGATCTCCAGAGGATGGCTTCCGGTCGGTGAGGCAGGGGCAATGTGAAAGATGCGAGCAGACAACTGTTGGATGAGTCGCGACAGGGCATCACGTTGGCTGAGGACTGCGGGGTCAGCTCCTCTCTTGCGGGGATGCCGTGGACCTGCGAGCAGCCTTCTCGCGCTTCGGTTCAGGTAGAGTAGGCGGTCGGGAGGAGCGATCACCAACACGCCGAGCGTGGCGGCATTGGAAAGAGACCTACCCTCCGCGTACTCGGTCTGTGGCTTGGTTGGATGGCTGTTGAGGTTAAGAGTCCCCTTGCGGGCCATGACGTACCTCCTGCTCTCTGAACGTCAGCCAGCATAGACTGTGGTCGCCTCATATGCGAAGAGAGCAGATATATTGGCTAGGGTAGAACGCCCTTAGTGACGGTCTTCTTGACAATAGCTTACGCAGTCGGTCATGTATGACATATACCGCGTTAGTAGGGTAACAATGGTGACTATACTCAGGTACCCTTTCCGGTCTTCTGGTGATGCTTTTGCGCCTGACCTCTGCTCGGGAGCGACTCAGGCTCGACCTTTCCACCGGGACCGGGCCTCGACAACCTGTACCAATGGTGGAAAAAATGCCTAACCGCTGGGACTGGGCCGTGACCCCGTATGACTCGAAGCATGCCGACCGCGTGGCCATCATGCGCGAGATTGCGTTTGAGAGCACCCAGGTCGTCGAAGAAGAAGACGAGCAGGAGGACATGCCTGCCGCGGTGCAGGACGGCCGGCGGGGCAAGGCCCTCTCCCTCAACATGAGCCCGGGCGGGATGTTGCTCTTGATGGATTGGAGGCCGGAGCACGAGCAAGTGCTGAGGCTGCAGGTCCCTGCCGGCGTGCAATATCTTCGCACACCGACGCTCGCGGAAGTTCGGTGGACCCGGGATGTACCGTTTCCGGGGCCTCATACTCTCTGCTTTGTGGGCATCAAATTCCTCGTGTGATCAGCCGGACGACTGGTCGACCCATCCCGGACGATCCTCCCACTACCTGACCGACGACGCGGACGTTGCCTGTCGCGTCAGGGGGCTCTCCCGCCTCGCCTTTTCAGGCCTTCAGCAGGGGTTCCGGCCATTCCTTCGGATGGTGGTCCATACCTCGTCGGGATTGTCTGAGCTCGTCACCCCTTCTATCCTGAACCCACGACCGTCCCGAGTTCTGCCGACCACGGTTTGGTCACGGCTTGTGTCGTGCGAAGAACATGCGGGCGTGACGGCCGTGCACCAATGCCACCAAGCGGATTTCCAGACAATCAATCGGATCGAACCGCCTGTCCCCTCTGCGGATGGCCTCGTTACCGGCTGGTCGTGCTCCACCAATCCCGCCCTGCCGTCAGCGCGAGGCTGATCGAGTGCAGCCGTTGCGGGCATCGCACTCCGATACACGGTGACGTCCCAAGCGCTCGGCTCCAGGGGAGCCCCGGGCCGAGCTCAGGTCATGTCAGCAAGAAAGACGCGTAAGAAGAGGAGCGAGAGGGAAGAGGAGAGGTCATTGACGGGGAACAAGGCCTGTGTATTCTGAGGCAAAACTCATGCAGGTCCGCCGTTGGAAGCAGGAGTGGTGGACTTCGCCATCACTGCAGCAGCAGTTCCCCAGTCTGGCGACATTCCTTGTGTATTGCGCGTCCGAGTGCCAATCGTTTCAGCGACCGCGATCCCACGCCTCCGTTTCCGTCTGTCTGCCTGCTTCGCCGTCCGAGGATCACAAACGCCACATGGTCCACGCCGTTCGCTGAGCGCGCCCAAGAAAAGGGGTCGGGAGTCTTTTTTGGCTGACCTTTGAATCGCGCGGTGGACTGCGAGTGATCGAGTGTCTAGCTGCGCGTGAGCTGGAGTAAAGCCTGCGAGCCAGCACCAGGGCGGTGCGTTTACAAAAAAAAGACTCCCGACCCCTTTTCTTGCCACAGGGCAGCGGCGTAATTACGTAAAAGGGTAATTGGGTAATTGCGGAAGAGGACGGTAGGATCTGCTCCGGACTCAGAACAAGGTGTAGACGAAGGGAGCCACGGCGGAGCCCTG
>JBFKNO010000359.1:0-2264 GCA_041629275.1 Nitrospiraceae bacterium | reverse complement strand
GTTCAGCATCACGGGTCGTGGGACGGTGGCGACGGGACGTATCGAGCGAGGGATCGTGAAGGTGAGCGACGAGGTGGAGATCGTAGGGATGGGAGCGAGCCGGAAGACGGTGGTGACGGGTGTGGAGATGTTCCGGAAGATGCTGGACGAGGGGCGCGCGGGAGACAACGCGGGCCTGCTGCTTCGTGGGGTGGGCAAGGACGAGATCGAGCGGGGCCAGGTGCTGGCGAAGCCGGGCACGATCACGCCGCACACGAAGTTCAAGGCGGAGGTGTACGTGCTGACGAAGGAGGAGGGCGGGCGGCATACGCCGTTCTTCGACGGATATCGTCCGCAGTTCTACTTCCGGACGACGGACGTGACGGGCGCGGCGCACCTTCCCGAGGGCGTGGAGATGGTGATGCCGGGCGACAACGTGCAGATGGAAGTGGAGCTGATCACACCGATCGCGATGGACACGGAGCTGCGCTTCGCGATCCGCGAGGGCGGCCGCACCGTCGGCGCCGGCGTGGTCACCGAGATCATCGAGTAGGCGCGCGACCGAAGAGGGCAACCAGCGATGCCGAGAGACCGGATCATCCTCGCCTGCACCGAGTGCGAGGAGAGGAACTACACCGGGACGAAGAACAAGCGTCTGCACCCGGAGCGGGTGGAGTTCAAGAAGTTCTGCCCCCGCTGCCGGCGGCACACGCCGCACAAAGAGACGAAGTAGGGAACCATGGCCGTCGTCGACACCTACCGGAACACCAAGACCTTCGTGGAGGAATCCTGGCAGGAGCTCCAGAAGGTCACGTGGCCCGACCGCGAGCAGCTCCAGAGCGCGACCATCGTGGTGATCGCGTTCACGATCGCGATCTCGATCGTGATCTGGATGATGGACGGGGTGGTCCGGTTCCTGGTCAACCAGATCATGGCGATCTTCGGCGCGTGATGTCTGAGACCATGGCCGAGACCCGGTGGTACGCGCTTCAGACCTACTCTGGGCACGAGAACAAGGTCCAGAAGCTGATCCAGCGTCGCATCGAGGAGGAGCCCGAGGGCGAGGCGCGGGAGATCCGCGAGGCGCTGGTCCCGACGCAGGAGGTGGTGGAGATCCGCAACGGCAAGCGGGTCAACGTCACGAAGCGGCTCTACCCGGGCTACGTCCTGGTGGAGATGGTCCTGAACGAGAGGACCATGCACGTCGTCAACAACATTCAGGGCGTGATCAAGTTCGTGGGCTCGGGCAAGGCGCCCCAGCCCCTGCGGGAAGAGGAGATCAACAAGATCCTCGGCGTCGAGGTGGAAGAGGAAGAGACCTCACGTGAGGAGATCCCCTTCCACGTCGGACAGGTGGTCGAGGTCACGCAGGGCCCCTTCACGGACTTCAGCGGCACGGTCCAGGAGGTCTACCCCGACAAGGGGAAGGTGAAGGTGGAGGTGTCGCTCTTCGGGCGGCCTACCTCCGTGGAGCTCGACTACACGCAGCTGAAGGGATACTGAGGCGGATAGACCATGGCGAAGAAGGTCATCGGGTTCATCAAGCTCCATGTGCCGGGCGGCCAGGCCAATCCGGCCCCGCCGGTCGGGCCCGCGTTGGGCCAGCACGGCGTCAACATCATGGAGTTCTGCAAGCAGTTCAACGCGAAGACGCAGGACAAGCAGGGGATCACGATCCCCGTCGAGATCACCGTATACGGGGATCGCTCCTTCACCTTCATCACCAAGACCCCTCCCGCCGCGGTGCTGATCAAGCGCGCCCTGGGCGTGGACAAGGCCTCCGGCGTTCCGAACCGGGAGAAGGTGGCGAAGAAGCTGACTCGGGCGCAGCTGAAGGAGATCGCCGAGACGAAGATGCCCGACCTGAACGCGAACGACATCGAGGCGGCCATGGCGCAGATCGCCGGGACCGCACGCTCGATGGGAGTAGAGATCGAGGCCTGAACGGCCTCGGCCCGGACCACCGCCTGCGAGCCGCCAGCGGTGGGAGGGTGAACGAGACGGCTCACGATACTATGCCGAAAGCAGGGAAGCGCTTCGCCGCGGCCCGCGCCGCGATCCCCCAGGGCTTGAAGTACTCGCCCGACGAGGCAGTGAAGCTCGTAAAGGAGCTCGCCTTCGCGAAGTTCGACGAGACGGTCGAGGTCGCGACGCGCCTCGGGGTGGACCCCCGCAAGGCGGATCAGCTGGTACGGGGCACCGTCGTCCTCCCGCACGGGACGGGCAAGTCGGTGCGGGTGCTGGTGATCGCGCAGGGCGACAAGGCCCAGGAAGCCAAGGACGCC
>JBFKNO010000358.1:0-2274 GCA_041629275.1 Nitrospiraceae bacterium | reverse complement strand
TGGATACCGGATCCTGGGGGGGAGACAAGAATCCGATAGGTCAGTATGAAAGAGGGGTGTTACTCCTGGATATTCTTGATGGGACCACACGCAAGCTGGTGTGGAGGGGGTCAGCTAGGGCTGACGTGGATCTCTCAGCACCCCAGACTCATCGGGATGAACAGTTACGCAAAGCCGTCCGCGGGATCCTTGAACGGTTCCCGCCCAGGCAATGAGCGAATGGGAGGGAAACAGCACTTCGGGCCAGGATTCTGATCATGCTTGACGGTATCAACTGAACCATGGCGGACGCTCACGCCCCGGTTGAGGAGATCCCATCCACAGGTCGCCTTGCGTTGGCCGGTGCAATCCTGATCTCCGGATTCCTCTGCCCCTTGCTGGTGCCCCTTGTCGTGGCCTCGGACCTGACCACCGAGTGGAAGGCCGCCCTCTCGGGGTTGCTCTTACTCGGAATCCCGGAATTGTTCATGTTGGCGGCTGTGGCCGTGTTGGGAAAACCCGGATTTGACTACCTCAAAGGTCGTCTTCTTCGCTTCTTCAAACGATACGCCCCGCCTAAAGTGGTGAGCCCCACGCGCTACCGCATCGGGCTCGTCCTGTTCCTTCTACCCGTGCTGGTCGGCTGGTGCGTGCCTTACGTCGCCCACCTGCTCCCTGCCTATGAGGAAAATCGGATCGTGATCGCCGCTGGCGGCGATGTGCTTCTGCTGACAAGCCTGGTCGTGTTGGGCGGGGACTTCTGGGACAAAGTGAGGGCGTTGTTTGTCCAGGGTTCCAGAGTGCGGTTCCCGAAGGGCGAATGAACTGGAAGCACCGAGTGAACGAACTGAGCACACAACGACGACAGAGGCGGTGAGCGACGTGAACTTAGAGGTTGAACTCCACGGAAACCGCCACTTAGAATGGGCGCCGCGTGTGAGCTCTTCAGAGCATGGCCCCGGGGCTATACGTGGCCATGCGTTGTTGCGAAATTATTCATTAAACGTTTTCCACAGCCCTGCAAAGGAGAAAGCCGAATGAAAACGTCCCCCCTTCGAAATGCGTTCACCGCGGTGGGTCTGATCTTGGCTCTCGGCACCACGCCCGCTTTTGCCCAGGACCCGGTTCCGCCTGGCGAGAGTCTGACGCACGTCTTTCCTGGTCAATCGCACTATTCGCCCTACGCCGGGCGCAACTTCCCGACACAGGTGTTTTGGGGAGACACGCACCAGCACACAGGCATGTCGATGGACGCCGGGGCGTTCGGCGCCCGACTGGTACCCGAGGACGCCTACCGATTCGCCCGGGGGGAAGAACTGACCTCCTCCACTGGCCTGAAGGTCAAACTCTCGAGACCGCTGGACTTTCTGGTCGTGGCCGACCATTCCGACAACATGGGGTTTTTCCCACGCCTCTTCTCAGGGGAGCCAGCGTTGCTCGCCGATCCGACAGGGAAAAGATGGTATGACATGGTCCAGGCAGGCGGTCAGGAGGGTGTGAAGGCCGCGGTGGAGATCATTATGGCGTTCAGCCAAGGCAAGTTCCCGCCGGCCCTCGCCTCGCTCCCGGGGAGCCAGGCCTACCGGTCCGCCTGGGAGGAGACGTTCAAGGCGGCTGACAAGTACAACGATCCAGGCCGCTTCACCGCCTTCATCGGCTACGAGTGGACCTCCAACACCGGCGGCAATAATCTGCATCGCGTCCTCATCTACCGTGACAGCGGGAACAAGGCCGGACGTTTGGAACCCTACACGACACTCAAGCCTCTGGGCAGCGACAATCCCCGGGACCTCTGGAAGTGGATGCAGAACTATGAGGAGAAAACGGGCGGCCGGGTGCTCGCCATCGCACACAACGGCAACCT
The DNA here is from genome assembly GCA_041629275.1 of Nitrospiraceae bacterium. Taxonomy (GTDB): domain Bacteria; phylum Nitrospirota; class Nitrospiria; order Nitrospirales; family Nitrospiraceae; genus JBFGRM01. Next base: position 431 of record JBFKNO010000358.1, on the reverse strand, counting down.
GAGCAACGGCATCATGTTTCCGCTCGTCGAATCCTTCACCAGTAAACCGGTGGATCTGGAATATGCTGAGACTCGGGCAAAGTGGGAACCCCTCTACGAAGCGACGCAGATCAAGGGCGATGGCGAAACCCATCCGTACCTGTCGCCCAACGATGAGTTCGCCGACTACGAAACCTGGGACCAGGGCAACCTCGACCTCAGCGTCCCGAAGCAGAAAGACATGCTCCAGTACGAATACGCTCGGACCGCCTTGCAGCTCGGCCTGCAACTTGAAGGGAAGCTTGGTGTAAACCCCTACAAGTTCGGCATGATCGGGTCGACCGACAGCCATACCGGACTCGCCACCGCGGAAGAGGAGAACTTTTTCGGCAAGCACTCCGGCGCTGAACCCAGCGCCAAGCGCTGGGAGCATCCCATGGCCCAGATCGGAG
>JBFKNO010000357.1:0-2295 GCA_041629275.1 Nitrospiraceae bacterium | reverse complement strand
TTGGACAGAAGCTCCTTTTTCGTGGCGATCGAGTAGTAAACAGTGAAGCGGTTGCGGTCGAAGAGGGCGCTGTATCGTCCGGTATTGAAGTAATCGATGAAGACGTCGGTGTCTACGAGGACCGAGACTTTTGCCATGCCTTGATCTCGGCCATGAACTCATCGTCTGTTTGGCTGCGGGCTCGCCGTCGCAAGGCACTCACGTAATCCACGCTGTCCTTGATGTCGGTATGTCCATACGGATTGAACCGCTCGCGGACGATGTCCTCGAGCAAGGCCACGGGATAGACGCCTTTCCTGCGCGCCGCCCTCACGACAAGGGACTTGAGGGCGGGGTCAAAGGACAAGGTCCACTTTTCCTTGCGAAGGGCTGTCTTGGGCATGTGGAGCTCCTATGCATACGTATTCTACACGTACGATTAAAAGTCGTCAAGAGGCAATGCTTGCATCGCGAGGGCGCCTCCCCTCACCCTAGCCCTCTCCCCACCAAGAGCAAGAGGGCTCGAGGGAATCAGGACGAAACGTGCCAAGTGCCAGGTTTCAGGTGCCACGTCGGAAGAAACGCGTTCCAGGTTCCAGGTCCAAAGTTCCAGGTAGCGGAAGCTGGATCGGCATCCAGCTGTTCTCACGTGGAACGTGGAACCTGGAACGGGGGAGGCTGCCAGGGCCTTTGGAACGGATGGATGCCTGCTTTCGCAGGCATGACGGAGACGGACTGCTGTTTAGCGCTTGGAGCGGGAGGCTGATTTTGCCCGGGCGGGCTTCATGGGGTTGCGGAGGACGATGGTATGGTCGCGCTCGGAGCCGGTCGAGATGATGTCGATCCGGCATTCGGTGAGCTCCTCGACCCGGTCCAGGTACCGCTTGGCCTCGCGCGGCAGCTTGCCGTAGGAGGAGATGCCGGTCGTGGGGGCAGACCAGCCCTTCACGGTCTCGTAGACCGGCTCGCATTCCTCCAGCGCCTGGAGGTCCGCCGGCATGTCGCGCAGCACCTTGCCGCCGTACCGGTAGCCGGTGCAGACCTTCACGTGCTCGTGGCCGTCGAGGACGTCGAGCTTCGTCACGGCCAGTGACGTGAGACCGTTGACCCGGACCGCCTCGCGCACGAGCAGCCCGTCGAACCACCCGCAGCGGCGCGGGCGGCCGGTCGTGGCGCCGAATTCCTTCCCCACCTCCTGCAGCGTCTCGCCGACCCCATCCTTGAGCTCGGTCGGAAAGGGCCCGCTCCCCACCCGCGTCGTGTAGGCCTTGGCGACGCCGAGGACGGCGTCGATCTTGGTCGGGCCGATCCCCGTCCCGATGCAGGCCCCGCCGGCCGCGGCGCTCGACGAGGTGACGAAGGGATAGGTGCCGAAGTCGACATCCAGGTGCGTCCCCTGGGCGCCCTCGAAGAGGACGCTCTTCCCCTGGTCGATGGCCTTGTTCAGGATCGCGGTCGCGTCGACGATGTGATCCCGCAGCCGGTCGGCATAGGTCATGTACTGCTGGAAGACCTTGTCCACCTCGAACCCGGGGAGCTGGTACAGGCGCTCGAGCAGACAGTTGGTGTCGGCCAGGTTCTCCTCCAGCTTGCGCCGGAAGAGCGAGGGGTTGATCAAGTCCACCGCGCGCAGCCCGATCCGCGCCATCTTGTCTGCGTAGGAGGGCCCGATGCCCCGGCCGGTCGTGCCGATGCGCTTCAGCCCCTTGGACTTCTCGGAAGCCCGGTCGATGGCCTTGTGGTAGGGCATGATCAGATGGGCCCGGTGGCTCACGACGAGGTTCTTCCCCACCCGCACGCCCTTGGCCTGCAGCCCGTCCATCTCCTCGATCAGGACGGCGGGATCCACGACGACGCCGTTGCCGATGATGCAGAGGGTGCCCGGATAGAGGATGCCCGAGGGGATCAGGTGAAAGACGAAGGTCCCGCGGCTGTTGATGACCGTGTGGCCGGCGTTGGACCCGCCCTGATAGCGCGCCACGACCTTGGCGTCGCGGGCGAGCATGTCCACGATCTTGCCCTTGCCTTCGTCGCCCCACTGGGTCCCGACTACGATGAGTGTTGGCATGAGTTACTCGACGGCCATCGTCCAGTGCGGAGTCCTGAGTCCTGAGTGCTGAGTGGGGGATCGCTCCGTTGCGCGAGTGAGTCCTTTTCTTGGCTCCGTGCTCAGCACTCAGCACTCAGAACCCAGCACTTCCCGTGAGCCAAATTGCCAAAAAAAGGAGCTCTGACCCGGTTGTGCGATCAGAGCCCTACGGCCACGTACTATGCTTTTCCATGTATGGTTTGTCAAGGTGCCAAATGGACGTAAGG
>JBFKNO010000356.1:0-2317 GCA_041629275.1 Nitrospiraceae bacterium | reverse complement strand
GGAAACCAAGATCGCATCGATCAAATGCTACGAGACGCAGTTTCCACCCGAGAAGGCGTACGTCTTCGATCGCATCACGAGCGCCGCCACGCTGTCCGGCGCCGCCAGCGGGTTTTATGCGGGCGAGGTATTCGTGAGCACCAAGCCGCTGGGCACGAGGAACCTGATGGGCATGATCCTCGGAGGCTAGAGCGTCTTACGAAATCGCGTGGCACCCGCCATTCTGAGCGTAGCGAAGAATCTCACGCGGCAAGAGAGATCCTTCGCTGCGCTCTGGATGACGCGTGAGCCGCAGGTGTTGTTGGCTCAGTCTTAAACGGTGCGATTTAGTCAGGAAAGGAAGGATGACAAAATCTAATCCTACCCGTGCGGGTCCGGGCCTGTACGGAAGTCTCCGCTCGAACCTCATAGAGGGTACGCAGCCAGCCGTGCAGGGTAACCTGCACTGACGGAGGGGCCAGGCGGAGATAGTCCGGGAGGCGTCGCGATTCGGCCTCGGCGGGGTGCCAAGCCCCGTCATCTGCCGAAGCATAGGAAGCCCGAACGGCTTCCGCATCGCGAGGGACTCGGTTACTTGCGATGAACCGCCGGGGTGTTTGGCGGGGTCGCCTGGACACAATGGCTGACAACACTGACCGGTGAAAGTCCCACGTCGTCTCGCTCGACCCTTGCGGCCAAGCGAGTAACGCGGGTCGATAAGGCCCAGCCGAAACGGCACGTGTACGCGGCGGTGCGGAGGAGTCCCACCCGGACAAGCCCGCCTTAGGGATGGCAGCTCTCCCCCAGTAGCGACGACGGTCGTGAAAGGGAGACCCAACGGAAGGAGACTCCACCCCAGCGGACCATGAGGAAAGTTAATCGGCCACGGCGCGGCGCCCTGTCGTCGCAGCTCGGACCTCTTTCGAGCAGCCAAAGCGCGGTTAAGAAACAGCCTCCACGGCACGCAGGACCGGGAGCCTCCGGCGAATCGAACGAGCGGGAAAACTCGGGAAGTCGGTCGATGGTGGAACCACTGAAGATCAAACATCACTCGTTGACGGGACGAATCAACCTGAAACTGATGCACGAAGCCTTTCGCGCGGTGAAACGCAACAAAGGCAAGGCCGGAATCGACCGGGTCAGCATCGAGCTGTATTCGAAGCAACTCGAGCAGAACCTGGAATCGCTGATGCGAGACCTCAAACAGGGTTCGTTTCAGCCAAGGCCGGCACGAAGAGCGTACATCGACAAGGGGGGAGGCAAACTCCGCCCGCTGGGAATTCCGACCGTGCGCGATCGAGTCGCACAGGAAGTGCTTCGCCGACTGCTCAGTCCCTTGTTCGAGCCACTGTTTCACGACAACTCTTATGGCTTCAGACCGGGACGCTCCTGCCACACAGCCATGGAACGGGTGCTGAAGATCTGGAGAGCGGGGCATCGACATGTGCTCGATGCGGACATCTCCGGCTTCTTCGACTGCATCCCGCACCAGGTCATCATGCAGGGGTTGACCAACGTGGTAGCGGATGGAAACATCCTGTGTCTGGTGGAACGGTTTCTCTCCGCTGGCGTGCTGGAGGACGGCGTCGTGCAGTCCGCGACGTTGGGAACACCCCAGGGCGGCGTGCTCTCGCCATTGCTGGCGAACATCGCGCTGAACTTCCTCGACTGGCACCTCGACGAACTCGGCTATCGTTTCGTGCGGTATGCCGATGATTTCGTCGTTTTGTGTCGGACAGAACACCAAGCGAAGGAGGCAAGGCAGGCGGTCGAGCAGTGCGTACAGCAGCTCGGCCTGACGCTCAGCCCCGAGAAGACCCAGGTCACGACCTTCCGGGGAGGCTTCTCCTTCCTCGGATTTGACGTGTCCAGCTTCGCGGTCAAGATGCGTGCCAAGTCCGTGGAGAAATTCAAAACACGGATACGGGAAATGACCGTTCGCAGCCACAATCTGGATGCCGAGAAAATCGGGAAACTCAATGCGGTCATCCGCGGCGTGGCCCGGTACTTCGCGACTCCGTTCACGAAGCTCCGTCATCAGTTCCGCGAGCTGGACCGCTGGCTCCGCATGAGGCTGAGATGCATGCGGCTCAAATGCAAAAGCCGTACTTCTAATTGTCGGATCAAGATCAAACATCTTCGACGACGTGGATGTGTGTTCCTTAGTGACCACCTCGTTCCGGCCTGAGGGCCTGTTCGAGGCTGCTCCTCCTTTGGAGGCAATTTCGTATGTGGCTACGACAAACCGCAAGGGGAGTCGGGTCCCGGGGTCGCCCGGTGCGGGAAATCCGCACGCCGGTAAATGGAGGGAACTGACCCTCTCGCGACAACGGGGAGG
>JBFKNO010000355.1:0-2332 GCA_041629275.1 Nitrospiraceae bacterium | reverse complement strand
TTGCGCTCCACCTGACCTCGCGGTCCCGCAGTTACTTTCCGTTATCTGGCGGGAAGCTCCGCCAGCGAGGGACTTGCACCCTCGGGGCAGGTTCACTCCCAAGCGCACTAGCCCGAATAATTCATAGTGCGATTGAACAAAGAAGCGGCAATGACGTCCTAAGGATTGAAAACATTGATCCAAATGAAACTGCCATCCACCGCTTCTTCGACCACAGAGTGTAAAAATCAACCCCTGCTGTTTCAAGACCTGGGTTCCCGAAAAGTCGTCGCCGATTTTTCGGGCGGCACGCTCTCCACCGACGGCGGCGTGCTCTTCCTGCGCCAAGTCGATCTCACCCTGGGGCTGACCCGGCGACTGGCCGATTGTTTCGCCGACCAACGCAACCAAACGTTCGTCGAGCACTCCGTGCGGGAATTGCTGGCCCAACGCATTTACAGTGAAGCCCTGGGCTATGAAGACCTCAATGACCACGAACAACTGCGGGCCGATCCGTTGCTGGCGACGGCCTGCGGCAAGAACGATCCGCTGGGCACCGACCGCCGGTTTCATCCCGGCCCGGCCCTGGCGGCGCCCGCCACGCTCAACCGTCTGGAATTGTCCAATCACAAAAACACCCGCTGTCACAAACTGCCCCACGATCCCCAAAAGATCGAAGCGCTGCTGCTGGAACTGGGCACGCGCTGTCTGCCCAAACACGCCGCCGAAATCGTGGTGGACCTCGACGCCATGGGTCACCGACTGCACGGCCTCCAGGAAGGCCGTCACTTTAACGCCTACTATGACGATTACGTGTATCTGCCGCTCTACGCCTTTGTCGGCAACATTCCGCTGTGGGCCCAACTGCGCACGAGTGATCACGAGGCCGCCCATGGCGTCGTGCCCGCGCTGGAGCGGATCGTGGCCTCCCTGCGACGGCGCTGCAAAAAGGCGCGCTTGATTATTCGGGGCGACAGCGGGTTTTGCCGGGAGGAAATCATGGCGTGGTGCGAAGGACAGCGGGAGGTCTATTACTGCCTGGGACTGGCTAAAAACAGCGTGCTGGTGGAGCGGGCGAGCGCGGCGATGATGGCGGCGCGCGCCCGGCAGTGCCTGAGCGGGGCCGAGCGGACTCGGGTCTTCACCGAATTTAGTTATCAGACCAAAAGCCAAACGTGGAGCCGGGCGCGGCGGGTGATTGCCAAGGCGGAAGTCACGGCGGCGGGCGACAACCCGCGCTTCGTGGCGACCAACCTGCCGGCGAACGGATTCCAAGGGGACGAAGACCGCACGCGCTTTGCCGCGGAGCGACTGTATGAAGAGACGTATTGCCCGCGCGGTGAAATGGAAAACGTACTCAAGCAACAAGTGCTGGACTTGGAGGCCGACCGGCTGAGCACGCACCACCTGGGCAGCAACCAACTGCGACTGTGGCTAGCGACGTTGGCGTATCTGTTGCTGGAACGGGTGCGGGCGCTGGGGTTGTGGGGGACCGAACTGGCGCACGCGACGGTGGGCAGCGTGCGACTGAAGCTCTTGAAAGTGGCGGCGCAAGTGAAGGTGAGCGTGCGGCGAGTGTACGTGCAGTTGAGCAGTGCCTATCCCTGGCCAGCCTTGTTTCGTTTATGCCATCGGCGATTGCTGGCGGGTTCACCCTCCAGCGGCTGAGATTCATTCAGCGCCCCTCAGACACGCCCCCTGCGTAGCGCCTCTTGCGCTTTACCCGAGGTGCGCTCCAAATCCCTTGAAAAACGAACTTTTCGGGCGGCGAAAACAACCACAGCGGTAGCGCCCCTATTCCCTTTGGAAAATCCCCCTCGCAGAAGTCTCACAGAGCCTGTTGGAACCTGCTTCCTGCAATTATTTAGAGTTCGTATGAAACATCTGGGCTAGATGGGGTCAGAGCTCCCCCGAAACGTAAAGAAGAGGCTCTCAAGGGTGTCTTGAGTGCGACCAATTACACCCACCGTTTCTACCGAGCCAAGCCAGCCACAGACCAATAAACCTGCCCCAGACCGCCCACCCAAGTTGCAGGTGTTGCACTTCGCCCCGCCCCTAAGACGATCTTGCACTCCCGGTCCGGATCCAGGTAACTTGTCAAGGACACGGCCGGAGAAGAAAGGTGTAAGAGGGCGAGTCACGATGGTTGGGTGGCCGCTAGGGGAGTGCTGCATGAAGAGAGTTCACGGACTGAGGATAATGCTCGGATTGATGGTCCTCGGGGCGACCACCGCCGCTCAGGCTCAGCCCCCACCCAAAAGGTCGGTGACCATCGGGATCGTCCGTGACGGCGGTTCGCCCACAGTGTTCGACCCCTTCCTAAAGGTGTTCCAGGAGGAGTTCCGCATTCTTA
>JBFKNO010000354.1:0-2356 GCA_041629275.1 Nitrospiraceae bacterium | reverse complement strand
TCGACCTGGGGGTCCGACGCGAGGAGATAATCCTGGCCACCGGCGCCGTACTGGTGCATCATGGAGGTCGTATTGAAGAGCCCTCCGGTCCCCCTGCTCTGATGGGACATCTCTTTCTGCATCTGGTCCATCAGGCGCTGATGCTGGCGATCGACGAGGGCCGCCCGGTCAGGCCGGCCCTCGATCGCGTTCTCGACGACGGTCTGGCCTTTCAACGCTTCCGCCCAGCCCGGCATGTCGTGTTGCATGGCGGTGGAATGGACCGCCGCGGTTTCCGCGGCCTTCGGGGCGTCACCCGCAAGGACGAGGCCCGGAAACGCGACGAGCCCCCCAGCGAGGAGGAGAATCAACAGGGACAGAGGGTTGGTGAGTAACTTGGAATGAGACATGGACCGGCCTCCTCAGATAACAGCAAAGTGGATCTAGTACGACTTGATCGATCGGCTTGGAAACGATGTCGCGCTCGGCAGGTGCACAGCGATTCATGTCAGGTGAACGGGCCGATGAGACAGGCCCGTAGAACGACTCACATTACTTAAACTTTACTTTCTGTGTCAACCCCCGAGACCAGGTCTGGGGCCCGTGCAGAGCCCGGGAAAACGTCTTTCCTTGGACACCGATGGAATCGGCTTTGCCCAGCCCCTGACAGCTTTCTACCGGTGGCGTGAGGGTTGTGAGATAATAAGAATTATGTGGCTGAAACGCGTCCTGGTCGGCAACCCGCTGCGAACCACCCAGGCCACGGACGAGCGGTTGCCGAAGCGCCTTGCGCTCGCGGTCTTCTCGTCGAACGCGCTCTCATCCGTCGCCTATGCGACCGAGGAGATCCTGCTCGTCCTGGTCCTGGCCGCCTCGGGCGCCATCGTCTGGTCCATCCCGCTCAGCCTCGCCATCCTGCTCCTTCTCGTCTTCCTGACCATTTCCTATCGACAGATCATCCAGGAGTACCCGGAGGGCGGCGGCGCCTACGTGGTCGCCAAGCACAACTTCGGGGTCTGGGCCGGCTTGACCGCGGCGGCAGTCCTCATGATCGACTACGTCCTCACGGTCGCGGTCAGCGTCGCGGCCGGTGTCGCGGCCATTACCTCGGCCGTCCCCGACTGGTATCCCTACCGCGTCACCATGGGCCTTTTCTTCGTCGTCCTCATCGTCATCGTCAATCTCCGGGGCGCCCGCGAATCGGGCCGGATCTTCGCGGTGCCCACCTATCTGGCGATCGGTGCGATCTTCCTCATGCTGGCCTGCGGCTTTTACCACATGCTCTTCGAAAGGGCGGACGACGCGGGCATGTCGGACGCTTTCGGCGCCCCGGCGCTCGAGGGGATCACCCTGTTCTTGCTGCTGCGCGCCTTCGCGGGGGGCTGCACCGCGGTCACGGGGGTCGAGGTCATTTCGAACGGCGTCTCGGCCTTCAAGCCGCCGGAAGCCAAGAACGCCGCGATCACCATGACCCTCATGGCCGTGATCCTCGCCGCCCTCTTCCTGAGCATCACGACGCTGGCTTATCATTTCAGCGTGACGCCTCGTCCGGAAGAAACCGTCCTGTCCCAAGTTGCGCGCGCGAGTCTGGGCGAAGGCGCGGTCTATTATCTCGTGCAGGCGGCGACGATGTTGATCCTCATCCTCGCGGCCAACAGCAGTTTCGCCGGCTTCCCCCGCTTGGCGCACCTTCTGGCCCGAGATGGATATATGCCGCACCAGATGGCGTCGATCGGTGATCGTTTGGTGTTCTCCAACGGCGTCATCATCCTCGGCATTCTGGCCGGTCTGCTCATCGTCGGCTTCCGGGGCGACACGCACGCGCTGATCCCGCTCTACCTGGTCGGCGTCTTCATCTCCTTCACCCTGGCGCAGGCGGGCATGGTCAGGCGCTGGCTGAAAAAGCGAGGTCCGCACTGGCAGAAAAAATTGGCGGTGAACGGGATGGGAGCCGTCACGACGGGCTTGGTCACCCTCCTGATCGGCACGACGAAGTTCTTTGACGGCATCTGGATCGTCCTGGCGCTGATTCCTCTGCTCATCATGTGGTTTCGTTCCATCCAGGGGCACTACGTCGCCGTCAATCGACAGACCACCCTCACGCGCGACCATCGTCCGCCGCTTCCTCGGAAAAACACGGTGATCATTCCGATCAGCGGCGTCAATCGCGCCGTGATTCGGGCGGTGGACTACGCCCGACACCGCGCGACGGACATTCGCGCGGTCCTGGTCAATGTGGATAAGGAGGAAACCGCCAAGATCGAGATTCAATGGGCGCAGTGGGGGTGCGGGGTGCACCTGACCGTGCTCCCCTCGCCCTACCGGTCGGTCCTCAAGCCGCTGCTCGACTATGTCGAGGAGCTGCTGCAGAAGGACC
>JBFKNO010000353.1:0-2374 GCA_041629275.1 Nitrospiraceae bacterium | reverse complement strand
TCATCGTGCACACAGGGCAGCATTATGACGAGGACATGTCAGAGGTGTTCTTTCGGGAGCTCGAGATTCCCCGCCCCGCGTACAACCTGGGTGTCGGCTCCGAGTCGCACGGCCGACAGACGGGCCGCATGCTCGAGGCAATCGAGCCGGTCATTGAGCGTGAGGGCCCCGATTGCGTCCTCGTTTACGGTGACACGAATTCCACGTTGGCCGGGGGGCTCGCGGCGAGCAAGCTGCGCGTCCCTGTGGCCCATGTCGAGGCTGGGTTGCGCAGCTTCAACCGCGACATGCCGGAGGAGATCAATCGCGTCATGGTGGACCACCTGGCCACCATTCTCTTCTGCCCGACGGAGGGCGCGGTGAAGAATTTGAGCTGCGAGGGAATCATGCGCGGCGTCCATTGCGTCGGCGACGTCATGTACGACTCACTGCTGCACAACATTGAGCAGGTCAAAAGCCGGGCAGACATCCTGTTGCGCTTGGGGCTCCAACCCCGCTCTTACGCGCTCGCGACGATTCATCGAGCCGAGACGACGCGAGACGCGCATGCGTTGCGCCGTCTCATTTCGTGTCTGGGGGCATTGGGTCTGCCCGTGATTGTGCCTCTTCATCCTCGGACCAAGAAAGCGCTCGAGGCGGATGACGCACGCCTCGATCTCGGCGAGGTTCGGCTCATTTCTCCGGTGTCGTACCACGAGATGCTGAGCTTGGAGCAACACGCCCGGCTCGTGGTGACGGATTCGGGAGGCGTGCAAAAAGAGGCGTTTCTGCTCAAGGTGCCCTGCGTGACGCTGCGAGACGAAACGGAATGGCGGGAGACGGTCGAGGCCGGATGGAATCGGCTGGCGGGCACGGACCCGGCTTCGGTCGCAGAGGCCATCAAGGCGTCGCTCGGTCAGGCGCCGCCAAGCCCGGGATCTCCCTATGGGGCGGGGCGTGCGGGGGAAGCCATCGTGGAGGTGCTCCTGAACGAGTTCGGATCCGGGCAAATCCCCAAGGGCCACATGGATGACGGCAACCGCAAGAAGCGGAGGCGACCCGTCCTGTCGTAACGCCGGGTCTGTTCGGGGCGCCTCGGTCGATTGAGTGAGAAAGGCTTATGGTGCAGCAGCAGGTGATCGAGCAGCAGAACGCCGCCTTCTGGGACGAGCTCTGCGGGACCCAAATGGCGCAGTCCATGGGCATCACGCAGTTTTCCCGGGAGAGCCTGCGGCGCTTTGATGCCATGTATCTCTCCTACTACCCGTACCTCAGCGAGTACGTCGAGCGTGAGTCCCTGAAAGGCAAGAAGGTCTTGGAGATCGGCCTGGGGTTCGGGACGTTGTCGCAACTTCTGGTGTCGAGAGGCTGCGAGTACCACGGGTTGGATATCGCGCCCAATCCCGTGGCCATGGTGCAAGCCCGGCTCTCCCTGATGGGCATCGACCCGGAGCATCGAGTCCGGGAGGGATCGGCCCTCGCGATTCCCTACCAGGATGAGACGTTCGACTTTGTCTACTCGATTGGATGCCTGCATCACACCGGTGACCTCGCCAGGGCCATCGCCGAGGTCCATCGCGTGCTGGCGCGCGGCGGGAAGGCGATCGTCATGCTCTATCACAAGCACAGCCTGCGACGCCTCGTCCGCATTCCGATGGTCAAGGCGCGGCAATGGTGGACACGGAAGTCTCCACCTGACCCCTCGCGCGAGATCAGAGCCATGTATGACGTCAATATGAACGGCGAAGCCGCCCCTCACACGGACTACGTCTCGCGTCGGGATGTCAGACGACTCTTTTCATCCTTTTCTCGCACACGCGTGGATTTACAGAACATGGGGAAGCTGATGATGCTTCGAGGCAGAGTGGTGATCCCGCGTCACAGGCTACTGAAAACCCTCGGACGGGTGGTCGGACTGGATCTGTATGTTGAAGCATGCAAGTGAGAGCAGGGTGACCGGTCTCTCGCCGTTCTCCGGCTACTGTCAGGCAAAGGAGCACGGGGCGGGCGTCGCCGGCAGGGAACACGCGTCGACTCCACGCGCGGCCACTACGAAACGGCTGTCAGTCTTGCTTCTCTGTGATGATTTCAAAGGACATGCAAACACGGTGCTCGATCACATCGGTGCGTTCAGGCGCTATTCACGACACGACGTGCATCTGTTCAATCCACGGCTGGTCTCCGACTCGACGCTGCTGGATCTGGATGCGTTCGACGTGGTCATCCTGCACTACTCCATCTTTGTCATCTCCGAGAACTATTTGTCACCTCGATTTCGGGACAAGGTCCGGCAATACAAGGGGCTGAAGGTGCAGTTCATCCAGGACGAGCACCGCCGTGTGGACCAGATGACGGAAATGATGCGCCACCTTGGCATCCAGGTGCTGTTCACGCT
>JBFKNO010000352.1:0-2390 GCA_041629275.1 Nitrospiraceae bacterium | reverse complement strand
GAGCGAAGCGAGCCCACCCGCGTTTGCCCGCTCCGGTGCATCCGTTTTGTTAGGAATTCTTCGAGCGGATGGAGCAATGACCCAGCCCAATGTACCGGCTATGAATGACGTCACTGCTCAGGCGGGCGGTAGCCGACACTCGCACTTTTGGCAACAGCCTGGTCAACCTCCTCTGGAGTGATTAGAACAGTGGTCTTGCTCCTACCTACTCCGCTCGCGTTGACCACCAGCGAAACAGCGCTCATGCTCACACTGTCGGGGAAGTCTAAGATGAGATAAGCGTCGTCGCCGCCATAGGCGTAGTACAACGCTTCCAACTTTCCACCTGCCGACTTTATCATCCCTTCCAGTGCCTCGCGGCGTTTCGTACCTCCCTCTTTGAGAAGTCCTCTGTAACCTTCCACGCTATAAGAGGCCTGAACAAGATACTTAGGCATATTGAATCTCCTAACAATGTATCGAATATCGAAATAACAGCACTCTGTGTAGCGGCGGGCTGAACAGAGTCATTCTATATAGCGCGCATCCGTGCTGCTACAGAAATCTTCGCAGTTTTCCATCTGCCACATAGTATATTACAAGTCGTTTCGAGACAACACTCGGGAGGACACCGATCAATCTGCGGGCTCCGGGAGGGATAAGGATGTCCGAAGGTCCGACAGTGACCACACCCCCCGAATGCGGTTTCGCCCGCGATTTGGCCCAAAAAATCGGCGGCGCGCAACACGTTCTCTCTGTTGCTGGCCGTGATCGAGCCTGCGCAAGCACGAAGCTCGAAGCACCTAATTCAAACCAAGAGGGATGGTTCCTCGCGGCAAGCTCCTGCTGACGTCACTGCCGTCATGGACCGTCATCCTGAAATGCCCGCCAGATAGTAGTCATGACGCCGATGACGCTGATGACCCTCGAGGAGGGTCTGACCCCGAAAATGTCTTTTTTCGGGATCATCGTGAAGCGGTATCCCTCTCTGACCTGGCTGCAAACGAGGAGATCCACACGGCTTGCTTGGGGATGATTTCGCTCATTTTCGACCAGGCACGTTATGAAGAGTGTGCCGAGACCACCGCGAATCGAGTATCCCGGAGCCCACTACCATGTCATGTCCCGTGGGGTGAACCGAACCTGCACCTTCATCGACGACCATGACCGGAGGTACCTCTTAGAAAAGTTGGGGGGGATCGTCGCCCTCGGAGCCCTGATTGTTCACGCCTTCTGCCTCATGCCCAACCATTATCATCTGCTGTGCCAAAAGAGACGGATGCTCATGTTCGCACTCGAGACGATGACCCTGCTATCCAACCAAGAAATCGCAGCCCGCGTTGGCGTCACCCCCAGCGCGGTCAGCAAGGCGCATCCGGCCAATCGGAAAAGATCCGTCCAGGATTCAGAACTCGACAAACGACTCGCCAGGCTGCTCGAGGGCATACGGCCCGAGTAACCGGTTCCCAGCCACTTCACTCCCACTTCACGGACCCGCAGCGGGAGCGACCAGCTTCATCTTGCACCTAAGGCGGCTCCGCTGTGCGGCCCCGGCCCGACGACGCTCGGCGAGGCGCTAGACCAGCCGTTCCTTGAGTGCTTTGGCGACCGCCCCTCCCCGCGAGTGGACATGGAGTTTGTCGTAGATGTTGCGGATGTGGGTGTCGATCGTGTGGTAGCTGAGGTTGAGGCGGTCGGCGATCTGCTTCATGATCAAGCCGTCGATCATCAACAGCAGAATCTCCTTTTCGCGCCGGGTCAGGCCGTAGTCGCCTCGCGGCGGCTCCAAGTGGTCGAAAAGTTCCAGCAGCTTGGCGGCGATGTAGGGGTTGATCGGGGCGGCTCCCTGCCGCACGTGACGCAGCGATTCGACGATTTCCTGGGGCGGCGCGCTCTTGAGCAGATATCCGGAAGCGCCGAAGCAGATGGCTTGGAACACTTTGTCCTTTCCCTCGTGGACGGTCAGCATGATCAGACGCGTACTGGGGGACAGGGCATGGATCCGCCGCACTCCCTCGATGCCGTCCATCCCCGGCAGGCCGATGTCCATGAGCACGATTTCAGGCGGTTCGCCGTCAGTCAGGGCCTGGAGGGCTTCTTCGCAGGAGCGCACCGCCAGCGGACACGACATTCCCTCGGTCTCCTGGATCAGCGCGGCCAGGGTCTCCCGATAGAGATCGTTGTCTTCGACCAGCCACACCACGCTGCTGGAGTGGCTTCGGTTTGCGGGTTTTCGCTCTGTCAACGGCGTCATCTTCAACTCCAGCGTACTCCGGAACCGCCGGGCGCAACATCCCGAGTTCTCGCCAGATCGAGCTCCAAGGTGATCGTAGTTCCTTTGCCCGGCGCCGACTCAACCTGAACGTCCGCCGCAAGGCCTTTGGCTCGCCGCCGCAGGTTCCTGAGGCCAT
>JBFKNO010000351.1:0-2410 GCA_041629275.1 Nitrospiraceae bacterium | reverse complement strand
TCGTATCCGCGGGTCCCCAGTCCAATAGAGATGACGCCGCCGCCTAACAAGCTGTTGGAGGCGGACGCGGCGACAGCCAGGCGTTAGCGGCTTGCTAGCCTCCTGGCATCAACAATCGCTGTTGTTGCGGTGCCCAGCAGCGGGCCGCGCCGCTCAACAGCAGAGCCGTTAGAGCGCGGGCTGAGGTGAGGAATCGAGACAATGGCCGACACGTGACCAGTGTCAATCCGATGGAGCTAGTGGAAGGCTTCAGCGCTCCCACGGGCATGGCTCGATTCGCCAACTATGAGGCTCTGATCGAGCTCGGCTCAGAGGCTCTTCCAGCCCTTCGCCTGGGACTCCGTAGTCCGGACTGGCAGGTCCGCCGTTGGAGCGCCATGTGTCTTGACCAGGTTGCCGACGAGGAAGCTTTAGCGGATCTCGTGCCGCTCCTCGACGATCCCCATGCGAAGGTCCGGCTGTGGGCCGTCCATTCCTTGGCCTGCGATCACTGCAAGGAGGGAGTGCAGTGCCCGGTGGACGTCGTGCCCCACCTAATCAGGAGGATTCAAGAGGACCCGAGCGTCAGGGTACGCCGCATGGCCGTGATCATGTTGGGCTCTGAGTTCGACGATACCAGCGTCATTCCGGTACTCGAAGGGCTCCTCGCCAGAGAGACGGACGTGAGGCTCAGACAACACGCCCAGAGGAGCCTGGAGCGACTGCGGAAGCTGGGTTGACGTGGTAGGCATCGCCCGCGCTCTAACAGGCGATTGCTGCTGACGCGGTGAGCGGGAGTCGGCTCAGAAAGCCCCTCGTCGCGTGTCCTCGGAGCGATGAGCCTTGATCGCTTGCTGCGTTCACATGAAGAGGAGGGCGACATGAGAATCCTGGTTGGCGCGCTGTGCGCGAGCCTGTGGCTGTTGTACGCGGGGCAGGTTCTGTCTCTGGTGAATTGGGGGTGGGCGGTACGCCTCGGCCTACAAGACCTGGGTGACCCGAACGATCTTACGCACCGGCTCGATCTGTGGACCGCGCGTTTCGACGTGCTCTGGCTGTGGACGTTGCCGACCGCCGGGGTGCTGATGCTGATCGATCATTCGTGGTGGCCATACGCCGCGATGATCGGCGGAGGCGCCTACATCGACGGCCTCGGACGCTACATGTTCACAATCCTGGGGTTGCGCGAGCAGGGCGTCTGGACTGGGACACCACGCGATTGGCTGGCGACCAGGGTCATCTTTCTGCCCGTGATGGTCCTTGGCGGGGTGGCGATCGCCATGGGCCTCGCCGAGGTAACCTGACCATCCCGCATCCTAGGACGAAAGGTGCGAAATCATGGACAACCCTGTCTGGTTGAAGATTTGGCTCGCCGTCCTAGCCGTACCGGTGACGATCGGCTTCTTTCGTAGGGCGGATACAGCCAACAAACCTGGACCGCCATACGACCACAGCCATTGCTGTACTTCGTGGTCGGCATCATCTACTTCGTGTTCGTAGGGCTGTTCTTGTTCGACCAGATCTGGTCGCTCCCACTGGGACTCATCGTGTTGCCGATGGTCTTGCACGACCTGTACTTGTTCGACTTCGGCCTGGACGTGGAATGGCGCCTAGGCGGCTTCAACGTCGAGTTCGTCATCCAAGAGACACTTATGACCGCGGCCGTTCTGGTCCCGCTCATCTGGCTCGCCCAAGACGTCGCCAACCGCATCGCATCTACGACGTAGCATCTGTCCTTCCGACCGGGACTTCGACGAGACGTTGGCGGGCGGTCACCCGGTCGACGTGGAATGCCTCACGGCCGGCCCGATGTCGCTTGTCGAGGTAGCCGACGATCTCCCGTCGGACAGCTCGGCTAACCCATGTGAAGCTCTGCTAAGTCTGGAGCAGTGCGCTAACAAGCGTTTGCTGCTGTCCGGGTAAGCTCTAGGGTCCGATCGCACTCGGCTTGCACCTCGCGCTCCGGTTCGGCATGCTGCGCCGGTAGCAGAAACGCGAGTCGTTAGGTGGCGAGGACCCGAACAGATGGAGGTATGTCCATGAATCCTCTGAACTGGCTCATTAGCCAGTGCGGGCGGCCGAGAGGATTGGCGGGGCGGCTCCTTGCACGGGGCATGAATAGATCTCATGCTCCGATGACGGATTGGGCACTATCTCTAGTCTCGCCACAAGACTCGAGAACCGTGCTTGACATTGGATGTGGAGGCGGAGCGGCACTTCTCAGGATGGCTGAGCTTGCTCCCCAGGCGGAACTTCACGGTATTGACTACTCCCCGCAGTCTCTGGGGGTAGCTGCGCGTACCAATAGGCGGCTTCTGCAACAGGGAAGAGTGTTTCTCCGGGAGGCAGATGTGTCAGCTCTCCCATATGACGATGGACGCTTCGATTTGGCCATGGCGATCAACTCCCATTATTTCTGGCTAGATCTCGA
>JBFKNO010000350.1:0-2421 GCA_041629275.1 Nitrospiraceae bacterium | reverse complement strand
GGAGGGGGCCGCCATTGCGGCGCGCGATTCCTGGAATACGGCCTATTACGGCAAAGAGACTAGGGCGGTCGACATCATCGCGAAGCGAAACGTGAAGAACCGGCACGCGGAGTCGCTCGTCTCCGTGTTGGAGAAGGCTGCGCGGTAATTTGGGGCCCGGGCTGCGCGACCCGTACATGCACGTAGATTCCCCTCCCTCCCATGGCATAGGATAGGAAATCTCACCATTCGGCCCGAGAAGGACGGTCCGCGCCCGTCGTGGCGACCGCTTGATGGCTCGATCAGACAGGCGAGGCCAGTGACTCCCAAACGGCCGAAGGCCGGAACACGGCCTCCAGGGGAGCGGCACAGCCGGCACGTCCCGCCCCTCGTGCACTATCGAAGCGTGCTGGATGCCCTGGAGGAGCGCGTCGCCGTGGTCGATCGACGAGGCGTGATCCTCGCGGTCAACAAGGCCTGGAACGATCTGGCGCGCAGGAACGGCGACCCGCTGCTGCAAAAAAGCTGTGTGGGCGCGAATTACTTCACGGCCTGCAGAACCGCAAAGGGAGAGGACGCGCCGATTGCCCGCGAGGCGCTGGCCGGCCTCCGAGCCGTCATCCTCGGCACGCGGGCACGGTTCTCCCTGGAGTACCCCTGCCATTCTCCCCGAAAGAAGCGATGGTCGCTCATGCACGCCACGCGGGCCCGTACCGACCACACCCACCTCGTGGTCTCGCACGTGGACATCACGCAGCGCAAGCTCGCCGAGGAATTGCTCCGCCAGTCCCATGCGTCTCTTGAGAGCGAGGTCAAACGTCGTACCGCCACTCTCGTGCAGACGAATGCCCGGCTGGAGCGGGAAATCGCCTATCGCCTGAAGACGGAGCGCATGCTGCGCCACAACGAGCTCAAGCTCAGGGACGCGATGACCGAGCAAGAGCGCATCAGCCAGGATCTGCACGACGGCATTCTGCAATCGCTCTATGCCGTCGGGTTGGGCCTCCAGACCGCGCAGCCGCTCCTCGCCGAGGACACGCACCAGGCCTCGGGGCACATCCGTGCGGCCGTCGACCAACTCAATTTCCTAATCCGTGAGGTTCGCGGCTACATCGCGGGACTCGAGTCCACCCTCCTGGAGCGCGGGAGTCTGACCGAGGCGCTCCGCACGCTGGTCACGTTGCTAGGGAGAAACTCGGGCATCGACTTCCGACTCTCGCTCTCCGATAGCGCGGCGCGACATCTGAGCCAGGCTCAAGTGCGGCACCTCTTGCAGATCGCCCGGGAGGCGGTGAGCAACATCCTGCGCCATGCCGGGGCCACCAAGGTCTGGCTCACCCTGGCCCGTCAAAGGGGCGAAACGCGGTTGGAGGTTCGGGACAACGGCGTGGGAATGCGACGGAGCGGCGCTCGGCGGGGGCGTGGCCTCGTCAACATGTCGAGGCGAGCCGAGGAGATTTATGCCCGGCTGTCCGTGGAGTCCGAGCCCTTGAAGGGCACGCGCGTCACCGTGTCGCTCCCGCGACTCACGGGCAGGCGAACCGATCGGCACCGGCGTTGAGGCACGGGGCTCGGGGCTACTCGAGACGCGCGCTCTGCCAGAGGTACCAACAGGCGAGCGTCTCGTGCGGGACCCAGCGTCTGGCAACGGCGCGCAGCTTGCCTGGGCCGGGGAGGTGTCTGAGCATGTACCAACGCTTCACGGCCTTCTGAATCCCCAAATCATCCACCGGCAGGACATCCAGCCGATTCAGGGCAAAGATGAGAAACATCTCCGCGGTCCACCGCCCGATCCCGTGAATCGACGAAAGCGTTTCGATGATGGCGTCGTTGTCTTGATGCGCAAAGCGCCTCGGTCTAATTGTCCCCTTTAAGAAGCCCAGCGCGAGGTGCTGAACGTAGGCGGCCTTTTGGGGCGACAACCCGACCGCCCGCAGCCGCGCCATGCGGGTCCTGGAAACAGCCCGGGGAGTCGGCCGTCGTGCAGCGTACAGACGGGTGAATCGCCGATAAATCGTCGCCGCGGCCGCCGGTGAGAGCTGCTGCGAAATAACGGAGTCACAGAGCGTGGCGAAATAGTCCCGGCGCGGGCGGAGATGGCAGACGCCGATGTGTTTGATGAGCGACGCCATCACGGGGTCGGCGTCGCTGAGTCGGCGGCACTCCTCACTGTAAAGGGGGAATTGGCACGCGGCGGCATCCAGCGTGAGCAGCGCCATCGGTAAAAAGGAGAACCATGCCCTAGAGGTGTCAGGCTATTAAAGAAGAACTCGCTTCGATCACAAGACCCCTTGCCCCTAGCCTCTGGCCCCTTGCCTGTTCCTTAGAGTGACGAGTGTGTCCCATCGCAGAAGGGTGGCTTTTTCGTCTGCTTGCATCCGCAAAACGCGACCTGCTTCTTTTCCTCGAAATGCACTTCGATCGGCGCAAAGTCGGTGCCGG
>JBFKNO010000349.1:0-2511 GCA_041629275.1 Nitrospiraceae bacterium | reverse complement strand
CCCCACATTCTGATGTGGGGGATGGGGGGCGCCGCAGCCCTGCTTCCGCGAGCTACAGCAGCGTGGCGGACACGCGCTGGAGCCGGGCCGGGGCCCTGGCGGCGCGGTCCACAAGGCCAGCGCCCTGGTTGCACGACGCTATGTGCGCGCTGGTCTCCCACGGTACCGAGCCAAGCTCTGTTTGCGGGAAAGCTGTATTGGAGAAGGGGGGGGTATCGATTGCCGCCGATACCCCCCCTCTCTCTATCGATCAGGAGCCGGAGCGCTCGCCCTCGTGGCTGTTCTCTTGCGTCACGAGGGTCTGAGCCTTGGCCCGGTACAGGGCGTACTGCTGCTCCATCCCCCTGGCCTCGCCCCGATAGGTCCCAGCGAGACGGTTCAACGAGTTGCGCTTCAACCCTTTCGGATCGAGGTACGGCTTGGCGTGAAGAGCCTGCGCCCGCTCCTCGAGTTGTGCCGCCTTCGTCTTGAGCGCGTCGGCCTGCGCTTCGTAGAGGCGCGCAGCCTCCAGGTAGTCATCGGCTGTGGCTTGAGCCGTGAGACGCTCCTGCAGCGATGTCGGGAGCACGTCGCTGTTCCCCGTCGCACAACCGGCCATCCCGCTGATCAGAAACAACGCCGCCAGCAATCCAGCCATCTTCAGTTTCGATGCCTTGTCCTTCATCGGTCACCCTCCTTCCGGATCCCTCCGGATCCACCACCTTCTGCGCTGCGGGTTGCTCCCCGCACCTGACGCTGACATGCGTAGTATATAAGGCAGGGTGGCTTTTTCGGGTATCAGGGGATCCCTGAGGGAGGGCCTGAAAGCACCTGAGGCGTCGGAAAATCTCACCGGAGGAAATCCGTCCGGGACGGCAGGATCCGCGTCACGGAGTCAGGCATCCGTGGTGATGATGCCGGCTCGGATGGCATAGCGCACGAGCCCGGGCACGTCGTGGATGTCGAGTCGATTCATGATCGCAGCCCTGTGGGTTTCGACGGTCTTCACGCTCAAGTCGAGACGGGTTGCGATCTCTTTCGTCGAATGTCCCTCTGCGATCATTTGAAGGATCTCGCGTTGCCGTGGGGTGAGCTCGGACTGCGATTTCACGGGCTCGCCATCCTGCTGCAGGAACTCCTGGACGAGACGTTTGGAGACGGCGGGGGTCAGATAGGTCTCGCCCCGCATGACGGACCTCAGGGCCAGCTCAAGCTCGGCGGGGTCCGCCCCCTTCAACAAGTAGCCCGCCGCGCCAGCGCCCAGGGCCTGCCGCAAATATTCATCGTTGGCATGCATGGACAGCATGATGATTTTCAGCTTGGGCCATCGCTTCAGGATGCGCGCCGCCGCTTCCAAGCCGTTCAGTCCGGGCATGGCGATGTCCATGAGGATGACGTCGGGTTGCCTTCGTTCCACGGCCTCCAGGGTCTCATGACCGTTGCTGGCCTCCGCAATCACCTCGACACCCTCGATGCTCTTCAACAGCGCCCGCAGGCCGGCGCGAATCAGCGCATGGTCATCGGCGAGCATGATGCGGATCATGGGCATCGGGGTGCTCCTAAACGGCGTCCTCAGCTCGGCTCGTTCTCATTCGGCACAGACGCCATGACGGCGGTGCCGCCGCCGGGCGTGGAGTCAATGGTCAGCTCCCCGCCGGCGAAGTTGATCCGTTCCTGCATGCCGATCAGGCCCATCGTGTCGCCGCGGGCTGCACGGTCCAGAGCCTGATCGACTTTGAATCCAATCCCGTCGTCCTGGACGCAAAGACGCACCCCGCCAGAGTCGTGCCCAATGGTCACGCTGACGGAGGACGCCTTCGCGTGGCGAAGCACGTTGGTGACCGCCTCCTGGATGACCCTGAAGCAAAGGGTCGCAAGGTGCGCGGGTAAGCCGGAGAGCGCGTCCTCCGCCACCACTCGGTGCGCGAGCCCCGCACGCTCGGCCTGCCGTTTTACGTACCAGCGGACGGCGGCGACGAGGCCGACGTCGTCGAGAAGGGAGGGACGCAGATCCAGGGATAAGTCACGCACCCGCTGAGTGAGCTGGTCGAGGATAGCCTTGGTATCGGTCACCGTGGAGGCGATCGGCTCGACATTGGCGATGCGCTCCATCGTCTGGAGGTTCATCTTGATCGCCGTCAGGGCCTGGCCGACCTCGTCGTGAAGATCCCGGGCCAAACGGCGTCGCTCTTGCTCCTGAACCTCAAGTAATTGTTGAGAAAGAGTGCGCAACCGGCTATGAGCATGCCGTAAGGCCTCTTCTGCATATTTCCGGTCGAGGTAGGAGGCCAGGCTGTCTGCCAGCGAGTTGATGAGGTCGCGCTCCTCCGCCAGAAAGGGCCCCTCGTGGAATGGAGGCCGCTCCTCCAGATACACAACCTCGATGCGCCCCTGCCTTCCATCGGAGGTCGCGAGGTCGGCGGTCTGGCTCCAGGGCGTCTGTCGGAAGTTGGAGGTGTCGAAGGTTAGTGCGTCGAAGGTGATCCGCGCCGCCGTGATCTCCGGATACTGCCACGCCGGTGGCAGCAAATT
>JBFKNO010000348.1:0-2523 GCA_041629275.1 Nitrospiraceae bacterium | reverse complement strand
GGAGTCGAACGCCCTGTGGGACATGCAGTTCGTCTGGCCCTTCAAGGCCGAGTATCGGATCGTCTACGTCGACGAGGCGTACAGCCAGACCATCATCGGTCGGACCAAGCGCGACTACGTCTGGCTCATGGCGCGAACGCCGCAGATATCCGAACCGGATTACCAGCGACTCCTGGAGATCATCGACGCCGAGGGGTATGACCTGTCAAAGGTCAAGAAAGTGCCTCAAAAATGGGATTAGTTCATGGTGTGGATTGCGCTGGCCGTGGGTATCGACAGGTTCTTCTCGTCATCTTGGTGGCGCTCATGAGCGTGATCAGCGCGGCGTGCAGCGTCTTCGGAGTCAGGTCCGCGCGGGAACCCTCCTACGCCGTCACCCTCCAGGAGGGCAGCAAGGAGATCCGGGAGTATTCCTCCTATCTCACTGCCAGGACATGGGCCGAGGGCAAGTACGACGAGTCGTCCAATAAGGCCTTTCGAATTCTATTCGATTACATTTCCGGCAACAACGTGCCGCAAACGAGGATTGTCATGACCTCGCCGGTGACCCAGGAGCGCTCGGGGGAAACGATCACCATGACCGCCCCCGTCAACCAGGAGCGGTCCGCAGGCGGCTGGACCATGGCCTTCGTCCTGCCTTCGTCGCACACGATGACATCGCTTCCCGAACCCGCCGACCCGAGAATCGAGATCGGGGAGGTCCCGGCAACGACCGTTGCGGTGCTCACCTATTCGGGGTTCACCTCTCCGGAGAAGATCGATCGTTTGAGCAACGAGCTCGCAGGTTGGCTCGAGAAGCAAGGCTACGAGACAGTCGGCCCACCTCGCTCGGCCCGGTACGACCCTCCCTTCACGATCCCATTCCTGCGCAGAAACGAAATCCAGATCGACGTGCGCAAGCCTTAACGGCACCAGGTGGGGCTTCCCACCGGAAGGAGAGGCTGTGGGGAAGGATCACTCAGGAGCCGGATAGGTGTTCGCTCGTATGCCTATTGAATGTCCAGGACCGTGACGTCGAAGTACAGGGTCTTGCCCGCGAGCGGATGGTTGAAGTCGAGCACGACCGTCTCCGCCTTCACCTCGGCGACACGGAAAAAGACCGTCTGGCCGTGAGGCCCGTCTCCCTGGAGCTCCGCCCCCTCTTTCAGCAGATCCGGCGGGATGGTGTCTTTGGGGACCTCCTGGAAGTTCTGTGACTGGACGACGCCGAATCCCTCGCTGGGCTGGACCGTCACCTGCTTGTGCTCGCCAACGTGCATGCCTTCCAGCGCGTTCTCCAGGCCGCGCACGACCTGCTGATCGCCCTGGGTGATGGTGAGGGGTTTGCTTCCAACGCTGCTGAAGACCACGGATTGATCGCCCAGCGTCAGCGTGAGCTCGAGCGTGACGGTCTTGCCTGTCGAGATGATCTGGCCGAATTGGGCCTCCGTCGGCTCTGCCGCCCTCGGGGCGTGACCGGGCGGGATCGCAAGGAGGGAGGCGAGGAGAGCTCCTGTTGCATACCGGGCGAGGTTCATGGAGCACCTTCGGGTGACGGGTCGTGGGTCGATGTAGGCTGGACGGCGCGCGGCCCCCGTTGCTGCCGGCTTCGGAGGCGATCAGGCCCAGCCTACCGAGTGATTGCGATCACGTCATAGGCTAGCATAGGGGTCTGGCCGGTGCCAGCGCCGTGCGGGCCGATTTTATCCCGGAAAGAAGAGGCCGTACTGACGCCGGTGTTGCGGTATTGACCCTTGTTTCTCGTTTGGCTTTAATGAGGCCGCCTAGATGAAACGTCAGGCCGCAATCTTCTCCGCACGCCTGCCCCTGGTCCTGCTGTTTTGGGCCACCTGGCCCCTCGTCAGCGGTGCGGCCGGGCCTCCGGTCACGGAGCAGCCGCCGGCCAAGACTGCCCGAGAGCCCGCCGCGTCGCAGGTCGTCCGGGCGTCGGAGTGGAAGGGGGGCGTGCAGGTGAGCCGAGGGGAGTGCGCGGCGGCGGACGGGGAGTTCAGCTTCTGGGTCTATTCCACCGCGGGCCACTGTGGCGTGGCGCGCGAGGAGGCTGATCGTGTGGTGCTCTTCCGCCTCCCCACGCTCGGCGTAGCCCCCCTGACCGTCAAGGCCCGGGTCCCGGAGGGCCGCTATGCGGTCTGGGTCTACGGTGCAGGCGATCCCGGGCATCCCTTTATCCAGCTCTGCGCGCGGACCTGCGTGACCGGCGAGATGCCCCCGGCGCCGGCTTGGGCCTTCGCCGGCTGGATCAGGCTCCGTGACCGGCAGCTCATGTTTCTCAGGACGTGGGATCAACCCCAGTCGACCGTCCTGTACGTGCAGGTGCTGGTCCTCTCCTCCAGCGAGACCCCGCCGGACTGGATTCCGTGAGGCCCGAGGAAGTGGTGTCCATCTGTCATCCCCGCAGTTTTTGGCGGGGATCCATCTTTCTTTTGGGTGATGAAGAGGAAGGGATGGATCCCCGCTTTCGCGGGAATGACGGAATGGGAGATTATTCCCTTTCGAAGAGTGTCCTAAGAATCTGGCGCGCGG
>JBFKNO010000347.1:0-2537 GCA_041629275.1 Nitrospiraceae bacterium | reverse complement strand
GGCCCAACACGTCATGACACCATGCTACGCTCACCGCTGATGTTCTTCAACCTAATAGTCCAGCTTTCTTTTTCATTAGAGCTTGTTGAACGATTTCATCAAGTTGCAGCCAACCTCGGGCGCGGTCAGCGGTCGTCTGGCCTCTAAGACGCTTCACAGCGTCGCACGCTGCCATCGCCCGCCCTGCGGGTTGTCACACATCTCATGAACGATCTCTCGCCTTGGGATTCTGCTGTGGCTAGAAATCAGGGAGGCGCCATAAAGATGGCGCAGCTACAAGAATATTTCGAAGGGGGTCAGCGGTTGGTGATCGGGGTGAGGACCACGCTGTAGGTGCGCATCTTCTTGAAGAACTCGCCCTCGACCAGGATCTGGCCCTGGTCGTTGATGCCCCGGGGCGTGCGCAGGAAGACGTCATGGACGAGCGGATCGTTGGGGTCGAGGAAATCGTGGAGATCGCGGACCTTGCGCCCTGCCTCCCAGATGAACGCGTGGTGCTCCTGCCCCCCCGGCAGCGTCGAGTCGCCGACCACCACCCCGGCCTCATTGATCCCCGTGGCGCTGGCCGTCTTTCCGCCGAGCGTGCCGAGGTCTATGACCGGCCGGCCGGGCTTCCATAGACTGGCGTGCAAGGCCCCTTCGAGCGTGTGAGACGAGCCCACCACGTGACCGGCATTGTTGATGGCCCGCGCGTAGCTGTTCTTTCCTCCCAGCGTGCCGAGATCCTTCATCTTTTTTCCCGGCTCCCAGAGGAAGGCGTGGGAGGGCGCCTGCCCCTGTTGGCCTGGCAGGTCGGAGTTGCCGATGACCTGGCCCCGGTCGTTCACGTCGACCGCACAGCTATACTTGCCCCCGAGCGTGCCGAGGTCCTTCATCCCCTCCTTCGGGTCCCAGAAGAAGGCGTGGTAGCCGTCAGAGCCATGAAAGGTCGCGCAGCCGACGACCTGGCCCAGATTGTTGATCCCGACCGGCGAGGTTCCCTCGACCCAGCGCCCGGGGATCAGCTTCGTCATGCCGAACATCCCCAGCCTCGGCCTCCAGATGAACCCATCCGAGGTTTGGTATTTCGAATACGTCGCGTTGCGCCCCGGTGGCAGATCGGCGATCCCCACGACGAGGCCATCCTCGTTGATGTCCTGTGCGCGGCTGGACAGGCCGCCCAGCGTGCCGAGGTCCGCCGAGCCCTTGCCGGGCTCCCAGAGCGACGCGTGAAGCAGGGGCTCGGCGCCCTTCCGAGTTGCCTCCATCTCCAGCACCCCGGCCACGTGCCCGCGGTTGTTGATCGCCCAACCCGTCGCGCAGGGGTGGCAGACCTCGGTGATCCGGTAGACCACCCGAGCGCGCTCGCTCTCGATGTACCGCCAGAGCTGGTGAACACCGGCTCCGAGGACCGCGACCATCACGATCAGGGCGATGACCCTCTTCATGCCGCTGTCTCCCTCCAACGCGTCTTAGGCCCGATTCCCCAAAGAATGAGAATCGGACTTACAGAAGCGTAGCGCGGGAACGGAATACCGGCAACCCGGACTGCGGATGAGGCTTTCAATACGCCGCTTGGACTCTCGCCGGTACGCTCAGAGGTGACAAATTTCGGCCGTTCTGGCTTCGGCATGCGGGGGGCGGATGCCGTAGCCACCGACATCGATCGCCCTCAACCGGGCTGTTGCGGCGCCTGAAACAATTTGGTACACTTTTCGCCCCTTTGGTCCTAGCCATCGCTAGGAGTCATGTATGCCCCGCAAGAGCGGCCCGCCGCACGACCCGCAGGTCTTCTTCTCGAAAATTGCCGACGGCAAACGTCTTGTAGTTTGTCGAAAGGGGAAAGCCGTCTTTTCACAAGGCGACCCCGCTGACGCCGTGTTTTATATTCAGAAGGGAAGGGTCAAACTGACGGTCGTGTCCACGCGTGGGAAGGAAGCCGTTGTCGGAATTCTTGGATCTCGGGATTTTTTTGGTGAGGGATGTCTCTCCGGTCAGGCCGCTCGCATGGCAACCGCGACCACCCTGACCGAGTGCTCCCTGATGCGAGTCGAAAAAAAGGCGATGATCCGGGTCCTCCGCGATCAGCCCTCCTTTTCTGAGTTTTTCCTCGCCTATCTCCTTCGTCATAATATTCGCGTCGAGGAGGACTTGGTTGACCAACTCCTCAATTCGAGTGAGAAACGATTGGCTCGCGTCCTCTTGTTGCTGGCCCAATATGGACGAGAAGGGAAGCCGATACCTGTCCTCCCAAGGGTCAGTCAAGAATTGCTCGCCGAAATGATCGGCACAACCCGGTCCAGGGTCAGCTTCTTCATGAACAAGTTCAGAAAATTGGGGTTCATTGACTACAACGGCGGGTTGAAGGTGCATAGCTCGCTGATCCATATTATTTTGCACGATTAAGCCATCGAAACATTTAAGTCATTGTAATATAAGGCCATCCTGTTCCTGCCAGATTCTCCGCCCTTGAGCAGTATTGAACAGACCGCATAATTGACCTCTGCTAGCATTTCTCTGCATGACCAGCTTTCTGTCGCGTCCCCTCGCCCTCCAAT
>JBFKNO010000346.1:0-2717 GCA_041629275.1 Nitrospiraceae bacterium | reverse complement strand
GGGATAGACCGCACCCGTCGGATGATACTGGAAGGTATCAATCTGGGTGAGCTTGGCGCCCATCCGGTAGGCCAGGGCGAGCCCGTCGCCCGTGGCGCCATAATGGTTGCTCGTCGGAAAGCCCTGAATGTGCAGTCGGCCGATCCCACCGGTCGCCAAAATGACGGTCTTCGCCGCAACGATCAGCAGCCGCTGGTTGTCCAGGTCCCGGAATACCGTTCCCGTGCAACCGCCCTCTCCGTCGCTCAGCAGCTCGACGGCGGCTGAAAACTCCAGCAGCTTGATCTTCTGGTTGAGGACCTCGTCCTTGAGGACGCGCATGATTTCAAGGCCGGTGTAGTCCGAGCAGGTCAGGAGGCGCGGCTTCGAGCTCCCTCCGCCCTTCTTGACGTGGAGGCTGCCGTCGGCATCCCGGTCGAAGAGCACACCCAGCTCGAGCAGCCACTTGGCGATCGAGGGCCCTTCCTCAACCATCAACTTGAGGAGCTGATGGTCGTTCTTCATGTGCCCGCCTTTGAGCGTGTCCAGAAAATGCTGAATCGGCGAGTCGGCCTTCGTCACCGCGATTTGCATCCCGCCCTGGGCCATGACGGTGTTGGAGTCTCCCAGGCGAAGCTTGGTCGCCAGCATGACCTTGGCCCCGAGCGCATGCGCGTGGAGCGCCGCGGCGCAACCCGCGCCGCCGCCCCCGATGACGAGGACGTCCACCGACTCGGCCGGGGTGAGGTCCAGATCATCGGGAAGGACGCTGTCCCCTTCGAGCAAGGCCGCCAGCTCGCGAACCGTCAGGTCGCCGGCATTCGGGCCGAATTTAACCGGACGGTAGGCGCTTTCGCGATGATCCGGGTGGTATTTCTTGATGAGCTGGTCGCGTTCCGCGGGTGAGTATTTCGGGAGGGCCTGGGCCCGACGGGCATCCCGGGTCTTGTGCACGATCTGCTGAAGCTGATGGATTTCCATCGCCTATCGTCTGTTCCCGTTTATTTGAGCTCCGCGCAAGCTTGCGTCAGCTCTTGCTCGCTCATGGTCAGCACGCGTCCCCACTCGCCTTCATAGTGGCCACTCGAGATCTCGTCGATGCGGTGGTAGAGCCCCTCCGGCTTCTCGGTGAAATGGACCCCCTGCGCGCGGCTGGCGTAGAGCGCCACGAGATTCGGGGCGATATCGGCGATACAGACCGGCGCGCAGAGCCCGCACATGACGCAATCCATGAACATCTCGGAGACCTGCTTGAAGTCGCCGAAGACGGCCCGCCACACGCCTTCGCGGACGTCGATGCCCTGGGGGCAGGCCTCCGTGCACGCGTTGCAGTTCCGGCAGAGGGGAGCCTCCGGATAGAGATTGAACAGGTCCTGTTTCGGATCCTGCAGCTCGGCCATTTGGTACACCGCCTTCCGGGCGGGAAACGGCGGCACCATGGAGAAGGACATCCCGTCCTCCACAGCCGTCTGGCAGGCAAGGCAGGTCTTGACGCGAGGATCCTCCTTGGTCCGATAGTACGTGGCGCAGGCGCCGCAGAACCCCGCCAGACACCCGACGCCGCGCGTGACCTCCTGGCCCGTGTACCACAGGGCCTTGATGACGGTAATGCCTTCCGGTACCTGATAGGTCTTGCCCGCGATCTCCACGGTGACCATCTTCGGCCGGAGGACCTCATCCTGGTCGATGACGTTTTGGGTATCGACGCGTTCCTGCGACATGTTTCGCTCCGTCTCGGAGCCTGCAGTATAAAGGTACCGAGGGCTGCGTGGCTAGCCCCACGCAGCCCTCAGTGCTCAGTCCTTGTTCCTTTCGTCCCCTGCTCGCTCCAGCTTTTACGCAATCGCGTCGACGATCGCGTTCAAGGTCGGGCTGGGACGCATGGCTTTGGAGGCCTTTTCATCGCTGGGGCGATAGTACCCGCCCACCTCGACCGGCTTCCCCTGGGCCCCGATCAGCTCGGCCGCGATCTTGGCCTCGTTGTCGGCAAGCTGTTTGGCGACCTTGGCAAACCGGGCTTGCAGGTCCTTATCGTCGCTCTGCTCGGCCAGCGCCTGCGCCCAGTACAGGGCCAGGTAGAAGTGGCTGCCGCGGTTGTCGATCTCCCCCACCTTGCGGGCCGGCGACTTGTTGCTCTCCAGGAACTTGGCGTTGGCGCGATCGAGCGTATCCGCGAGAATCTGTGCGGTCTTATTGCTGGTCGCCTTGCTCAGATGCTCCAAGGATGCGGCCAGCGCCAGAAATTCGCCCAACGAGTCCCAGCGCAGATACCCTTCTTCCTGGAACTGCTGGACATGCTTCGGGGCCGAGCCACCGGCTCCGGTCTCGAAGAGGCCGCCGCCGTTCAGCAGGGGCACGATCGAAAGCATCTTCGCGCTGGTCCCGATCTCGAGAATCGGGAACAGGTCGGTCAGGTAGTCTCGCAAGACGTTTCCCGTCACGGAGATCGTATCCTTCCCCTCCTTCATCCGCTCCAGCGAGAAGCGCATCGCCTCCGCCGGAGACATGATCCGGATGTCGAGACCCTTGGTGTCGTGATTCGGGAGGTAGTGGTTGACCTTCTTGATCAGCTCCGCGTCGTGCGCCCGATCCTTGTTCAGCCAGAAGACGGCGGGCGCCCCCGTGGCCTTGGCGCGGGTCACGGCCAGCTTGACCCAGTCCTGGATCGGGGCATCCTTCACCTGGCACATCCGCCAGATATCCCCCTCCTCCACCTGGTGCTCCAGCAGGGTCTTCCC
>JBFKNO010000345.1:0-2760 GCA_041629275.1 Nitrospiraceae bacterium | reverse complement strand
GGGTCCGGCGAATTCCCCCAGCAGAGAACCGGCTGGTCCGGTGACGGGGCGCCCAACGGCGGGAGCCTCAGAGATTTTGCCACCGGTGCGGTCACCCAACACTTTCCCAAGACCCTCAATCGTGTCGCCGGGGTCGACTTCCGTCTCCCCGACGAAGGGGAACTGGACGCGATGGAGGCCTTCCAGCTCTCCCTCGGGCGCCAAGAGGACTTGACGCTCCCGCTGCCGTTGAAAGGCGCCGTCGCGCGGCGAGGGCAAGAGATCTTCCTGGACGACAACCTCGGCAAGTGCAATCTGTGTCACTTCAACGCCGGGGCCAACATGAAACTGAACCCCCTGGACAATGCGAACTTCGATACGGGAATCGAGCGCCTGGAAGGCCAGCCGGCCCGGCTCGTTCGACGCTTCCCCTGTGACGGCGGGTTTGGAAGGGAAGCGAACAGCACCTGCGGTCCTGACAACAGTCCGGCATTTGGCGACAACCAGTTCAACACGACCTCGCTCGTGGAAGCGGCGGACACCGGCCCCTTTTTCCACAACAATGCCCTCACGACCCTCGAGGGGGCGGTAGACTTTTATGACAGCGAGACCTTTAACGACACGGTGATCGGTAGGGCCCTCGGCGGCATCGAGCTTTCCCCCACAGACGTGGAGGCCGTGGCGGCGTTTCTTCGCATCCTTAATGGGCTCGAGAACATTCGCTCCTCCATCGGCATGAACCGGAGGGCGCTGGACGCCCTTGGTGCGGATCGGAAGGCAAATGTGGAGAGGCTACTCGTCCTGTCTCGGAGCGAAATCACGGACGGCATCGAGGTGCTGGGCGAGGTGGGCTTGCACCCGAATGCGGTGACGCACTTGAAGCAAGCGAGGGTCTTGCTCGTGGAGGCCCAGGGTGCCAACAACCAGTTCAAGAAGGTGGAGCTCATCAGACGGGCCGTACGACATCAAGGAGCGGCGCGGGCCGATATGGTCCGGGCCGGATAGGAGGAAAGACGTGTCCAACACATCGCTGCCGGGCGCTCCCACGATTCTGATCGTGGAAGACAACTCGGCCATTCGGGAGCTCTTTGCCTCGCTGCTGAAGGAGGCCGGCTACAACGTCTATACGGCCAGCAGCGTCGAGGAAGCGCTGCGCATCGGGCTGCATCACGCGGTCAGCCTGGACCTGCTGCTGACCGATGTGCTGCTGCCCAATGCCGCGAATCTGCAGCTCAAACGGGGACCGACCTACGGCAAGGGTTCGACCGGGCTCGATCTCTACAGGGAGCTGAAGGGCAAACGTCCTGGGATTCGCGTGCTGTTCATGTCGGGGCAGACGGACGATCAGCTGAAGACGCTCGGGCTCACGGGGGATCGCTACACCCTCCTGCGCAAGCCCCTGATGCCCGAGAGGCTGATGAAAGCCGTCCACTCGGCATTGGAACATCCTCAACCGGCCTGACCGGCCGCTGCGGCTTGGGTGGCGCTCGACTTCAGGGCGCATCGCGACAGGCACGGCGACCGCAACTTGGCGCTTGCGGGCACAAAAATGTCCGGGCGTCCCTACGCGAACGAGCAGGAGGGACGACGGGTCAGGAACAACGCACGCGAACGGGAAGATGGTCGCCTTCGTTCCAGGGTTCGGCGGGCAGGCACACCGCCTGCTTGGTGAGGACGGCACGAGGTCGTCGGAACGATGCGCCGCTGCACCTTCATCAAGACCGCCTGGACGGCACCCTGGGGCTGGCTTCTTGTCTGCGCCATCCTTGCGGCGGGCTGCGTCTCGACGCCAGCGAGCTACGAGGAGCGACATCTCCTGAACGACGTGACCGTCATCTTTCTCGATGAGGAAAGGCTCCAGAAGGAGTGGGAACGGGTGACGGGTGATCCTGCCGTGGCATTCAGATCGAATGGCAGCGCGCTAAGAACCTTTTCCCTCTCTACCGTGCGGGGATTCTACGACTTTCGCACGAGGACGATTTACTGCAACAAGATGGACTTCGAGGTCTGTGGTCACGAGTTGCACCATGCGGTCCTGGGCCGGTTCCACGATGATCGGTGACCGAGCCGGACGCCTCAGCCCTCCTCATCCCGTTCCAACGTCTCCATGAACTGGCGGAGACGCTCCTCGACCTCCTTGCGCACTTGTAGGAACTCGACCCCGAACTCCGGCCCCTTCGCCCAGCGGACCGTCGCCAGCCCGATCTCCAGAGGAAGCGGCTGGTCGGGCAGTTGGAAGCGCATCTCCAGCATGCTGCCCGGGGTCACAGTGGCCTGACCGGTGATTCGACAGCCCCCCAGGGACAGGTCAGTGACGGTCCCTTCGCCCCCGACCATGTGCCGGGAGGAAAAGGAGCTCCGGAATCGCACGGTGAAACGGAGATGCTTGCGGGCGTCCATCTCTTCTCTTCTGCACGAGACCAAGAGAGCGCCGCGTGACCCGATGCCTTCGCGTGCTGCAATGTGACGTGCAAATCAGATGAATTGACCTATCACTTAGCTCAGACCTGTAATCAAGTCAATGAATGACAAGATCCTAGCCCGGGTCATGAATAATCCGGGCTAGATGGCCGGTCGGCGAGGCAACGGCACGAGTCAATCCTGACGGCGCGCCGTGGCGACCCGCGATTTTCGTACCCGCCGGCATGGCGGGATCAGGTGGAGGGACGCTCCTCGCCGGTGGGTTCCGGATCGCATCCAACCTCATGGGGGTCCCCGGATGCTGCGAGGCTGTTTGGCACGGGGACGTCCGGTGTGAGAAACGTTGACCAGGCCTGGCGC
>JBFKNO010000344.1:0-2763 GCA_041629275.1 Nitrospiraceae bacterium | reverse complement strand
GTTCTTCCGAGCGGGGGCATAGAGGTCACGGGCGGTGTGTCCATAGTCGACGGTCAAGACAAACCCGCGGTCCACGACGCGGGCCACCTCGCGCATCCAGCGGACGGCTTCGAGGTTGAGCTCCGCAATCTGTCCCTCGGCAAGGGTGGTCTCGATCCCCGCGAGATAGTCGGTGATGCCTTCGCTGGAGGGTGGCCCCAGCTGCTCGCGGAGTCCCTCGTCCCCCTCGACAATGTACACCTCCCTGAGGTCACCGCGCTCGACCGTCACCCGATGGACAGGGAACGCATCGACCAGCTCGTTCGAGAAGCACGCCCCCGTGATCGAGGTCGACTCGAAGTGGTGAAGGGAATCATTCCAGCGGACCCGGCGGGGGACGCCTGAGAGCGCTGCGAGGCTCGCCGCCTGCGCGGCCTTCATCGCGGGGCTCCGCTCGATCAGGACCGTGTCGAGCCGTCCGGCGAGCGACGGATTGCGGGCGTACAGGGCGGACAGCAGGTCCCGCACGAAGGCGCCCGTACCCGGGCCCATTTCGACGAAGGTGAACGGGTTGGGGTGTCCCAGAAGGGAGTCCATCTCGACGAGTTGGCGCGCTACGGCCCTCGCAAAGGCGGCGTGGACCTCGGGCGACGTGCAAAAGTCACCGTCCCGCCCGATGTTGGGCCTGGACGGTGTGGCCGCCGCGTAGTACCCATCGTCGGGGTCGTAGAGGGCCATGTCCATGAACCGGGCGAAGGTCATGGGTCCCTTCGAGCGAATTTCTCCGCGGATTTTGGCTATGAGCCGGGCACGTCCTGATGGCACACCACACCTGTCTTCTATAAAGCTTAGCGGGCTCCTTTGCCGGTTGACAAGAAGAGCTAAATTAGCCGTCGCATAGCAGGCAAGTCAAGCCAAAAGACCGAGAATCGGCGCTATCTTGGGGGGTTATGAATGTGCAGAGCCGACTGGTGTGGGTACTGCGGCGGGAGGGAGGACGAACCTTACGCCCCGTGGCACTTCTTGAATTTCTTCCCGCTGCCACAGGGACAGGGATCGTTGCGCCCCACCTTGTCAGTCGACCGATGGACGGGCGCGACCGGCGCCGGAGCTTCGCCCCGGTTGAAGGTCATCTTCTGCCGTTGCGGAGCGCGGAGGGCCGGCTCGGGTCGCTCCGAGCGGACCGCCTGCACGTGGTACAGGCGATCCAGCGTGTCGAGCTTCACGCGATCCATCATTCCGGCGAACATGTCGTAGCCTTCGCGTTTGTACTCGATCAGAGGATCCTTCTGGCCGTATCCCCTCAGGCCGATGCCGTCCCGCAACTGGTCCATGCCCAGGAGGTGGTCCTTCCAGTGATGATCGATGACTTGCAGCAGCACCATCTTCTCGAGATAGCGCAGGAGGTCCGGCGTCAGCTCCTCTTCCTTCTTCCGGTAGCCGTCGAGGATGTGTTGACGCAGGTCTTCCTTCAGGGCTTCCCGGCCGAGCTCCCGCCACTGCTCCGGGCCCTTGCCCTCCAGCACCGGTGACAACCCGAACTGGGCGTGGACGCTTTCGGCGAGGCCCTTGACGTCCCACTCCTCGGGGTATTGGTCCTCCTGGCAGAACATGTCCACCTGGGAATCGACGACGTCGCGGATCATGTCAACGACTTCATCATGCAGGCTCTCACTGCTGAGCACCGCGCGCCGGTGCTGGTAGATCACCTCGCGCTGCTTGTTCATCACGTCGTCGTACTCGAGCAGCTGTTTGCGGATCTCGAAGTTGTGAGCCTCCACCTTCTTCTGCGCGTTCTCGATGGCCCGGGTGACCATGCGATGCTCAATCGGGACGCCTTCCTCCATCCCGAGCTTGAGCATGAGGTTGGATACGCGCTCGGACGCAAAAATCCGCATGAGGTCGTCTTCCAGGGAGAGAAAGAACCGGGAGGACCCAGGATCGCCTTGACGGCCAGCCCGGCCGCGGAGCTGGTTGTCGATGCGCCGGCTCTCGTGGCGCTCCGTCCCGAGAATGTGCAGGCCTCCCGCCGCCAGGACTTCCTTCTTGTTGGCCTCGCAATCGGCGGTAATCTCCTTGAGGAGCGACTCTCGTCGCTCTTCCGGCATGGTCTCGTCCTGGTACAACACCTTCTTGAACATGAAATCCGGGTTGCCGCCGAGGAGGATGTCGGTTCCGCGTCCGGCCATGTTCGTCGCGATCGTCACGGTGCCCTTGCGGCCAGCCTGGGCGATGATCTCGGCTTCCTTCTCGTGGTACTTTGCGTTCAGCACGTGGTGGGCGATGCCCTGGCGCTTCAACATGCCGGACAGGCGTTCGGACTTCTCGATCGAGATCGTGCCCACCAAAACGGGCTGGCCGCGCTCGTGACAATCCTTGATCTCCTCGACGATCGCGTTGAATTTCTCCGGCTCGGTCCGAAAGACCACATCGGCATAGTCGGCGCGGATCATCTTCTGGTTCGTCGGGATGACGTTGACGTCCAGATTGTAGATCTTGGCGAACTCCGCCGCCTCCGTGTCCGCGGTTCCCGTCATGCCCGCGAGCTTCGCGTACATCCGGAAATAGTTCTGGAACGTGACGGAGGCGAGGGTTTGATTCTCGGTGGCGATCTTGACCCCTTCTTTCGCCTCAATGGCCTGGTGGAGGCCGTCGCTCCACCGCCGGCCGGGCATGAGACGGCCGGTGAACTCGTCGACGATGATGACCTCACCGTCCTTGACGACGTAGTCGACGTCACGCTTGTAGAGGGCGTAGGCCTGGAGCGCCTTCACCACGTGGTGC
>JBFKNO010000343.1:0-2778 GCA_041629275.1 Nitrospiraceae bacterium | reverse complement strand
GCTTCCCTTGGCGATCTTGGCTGCGTCCTTGAGCAGCACGGCTGCCGGGGGGCTTTTCACCTCGAAGGTGAAGGAGCGATCCGCGTAGACGGTGATGACCACGGTGGTGGGCATGCCGTTGAGGTCGCCGGTCTGGGCGTTGAACTGCTGGACGAACTGGCCGATGTTCACGCCGTGCTGGCCGAGCGCAGGGCCGACCGGCGGCGCCGGCGTGGCGTGGCCGCCCGGGCACTGCAGCTTGATCTTGGTGACGACTTCCTTGGCCATGTTAGATCGCCTCCACCTGCCAGTAGCCGAGCTCGACGGAGGTCGGCCGGTTGAAGACCGTGATGATCACCTTGACCGAGCCCTTCTTCGTGTCGACCTCGTCGACGACGCCGTCGTAGTTCTCGAACGGCCCGTCCTTGATCTTCACCGCGTCGCCCTTCGCGAACTCGATCTTGAGCCGCGGCTTCTCGGTCTCCTTCTGGACCTGCCCCAGGAGCTTGTCCACCTCCTCCTGGGCCATGGGCTCGGGCTTGCCGTGCGCGCCGATGAAGTCGCCGACGCCCGGGGTCTCGCGGATGAGGAACCACGCCGGGTCGTCCAGCTCCATCTCGACGATGACGTAGCCGGGGTAGATCTTCCGCTTCACCGTACGCTTCCGGCCGCCCTTCATCTCGGTGACGGTCTCGGTCGGCACGAGGATGCGGGGGATCCGCTCCTCCATCCCCTTCGCCTTGACGCGCGCCTCGAGGCCGCGGCGGACGCGGTCCTCCTGTCCGGAGGCGACACGGAGCACGTACCACTGCATCGCCATCAGAACACCAGCCCCAGCACGAGGCGCAGGGCGCCGTCGAAGGCCCAGAGGGACATCGTGAGGAGGACCGTGACGAGGAGCACGACCCACGTGGCGTTGTAGGACTCCTCCCGGGTGGGCCACGAGACCTTCTTCAGCTCCATCTCGGTCTCGATGAGCGTGTCGACGGTCGTCGTCCGGTGCATGAACCACTTCAGGAACCACACGAGCCCCACGAACACGGCGAGGCAGATCGCGAACTTGATCGAGAAGGGGACGCCGAAGACGGGCAGGCTCCGGAACCACTCCAGGGGAACGACGGAGCGGTCCATGACGCTGTGGCTCGCCGGCCGGTGGATCCACGAGTAGATCTCCACGCACCCCATGCAGAGCGCGAGAATGAGGATCGTCCAGGTGACGAGACGCGTCAGACTGCCCTGACCGGCCTTGTACGTTTCCATTCGATCAAATGGCACGGGCGGGAGGACTTGAACCCCCAACCCCCTGATTTGGAATCAGGTGCTCTGCCAATTGAGCTACGCCCGTGCGTCGCAGCTTTGGCTACTCGATGACCTTGGTGACGACCCCGGCGCCGATCGTCTTGCCGCCCTCGCGGATGGCGAACCGGACGCCCTCCTCCATGGCGATGGGAGTGATGAGGTCGACGCCCATCTTGACGTTGTCGCCGGGCATGCACATCTCCGCCCCCTGCAGGGCGATGTTGCCCGTCACGTCCGTCGTGCGGAAGTAGAACTGCGGGCGGTAGCCGGTGAAGAAGGGGCTGTGCCGTCCCCCCTCCTCCTTCGTGAGGACGTACACCTCGCCCTCGAACTTGGTATGCGGAGTGATCGACTTGGGCGCGGCGATGACCATCCCGCGCTCGATCTCGTTCTTCTCGATGCCGCGCAGGAGGAGGCCGACGTTGTCGCCCGCCTGGCCGCTGTCCAGGGTCTTGTTGAACATCTCGACGCCGGTGCACGTGGTCTCCTTGATCTCGGTTCGGAGACCCACGATGACGACCTTCTCGCTCACCTTCACCTGGCCGCGCTCGATGCGCCCCGTGGCGACCGTGCCGCGCCCCTTGATCGAGAACACGTCCTCGACCGACATGAGGAACGGCTTGTCGACGGCGCGCTTCGGCTGCGGGATGTAGCTGTCCACGGCGGCCATCAGGTCGTAGATGCACTTCGAGTCGGGGTTGTCCGGGCCGGGGCTCTCGGCCTTGAGCGCGGGCAGGGACGCGCCGCGGATGACCGGGATGTCGTCGCCCGGGAACTCGTACTCGCTGAGCAGCTCGCGCACCTCGAGCTCGACGAGGTCGAGAAGCTCGGGGTCGTCGACGAGGTCGACCTTGTTCAGGAAGACCACCATCGCCGGCACGCCGACCTGCCGGGCGAGCAGGATGTGCTCGCGCGTCTGCGGCATCGGGCCGTCCGCCGCGTCCACGACGAGGATCGCGCCGTCCATCTGGGCCGCGCCGGTGATCATGTTCTTGATGAAGTCGGCGTGGCCGGGGCAATCGATGTGGGCGTAGTGGCGATTCTCCGTCTCGTACTCGACGTGAGCCACCGCGATCGTCACCGTCTTGGTCTCGTCACGGACCGTGCCGCCCTTGGCGATGTCAGCGTACGACTTGAATTGGGCCAGACCCTTGGCAGCCTGCGTGGCCAGAATGGCCCCCGTCAGAGTCGTCTTGCCGTGGTCGATATGACCGATCGTGCCGACGTTGCAATGCGGTTTACTCCGCTCAAATACCTCCTTGGCCATGCTCTCGTACCTACATTATCTGGGTGTTGGAAGAAACAAACGTTGAACGGTCGCTGGATAAACCAGTGCCGGCAATACCACTGCCGGAAAAAAATGAAGAGCTGCTGATGGGACTTGAACCCATGACCTCGTCCTTACCAAGGACGCGCTCTACCGACTGAGCTACAGCAGCCGACTCTCCGCCACGTTCCACCCGCAGGCGGCCGCAGCAGACGACGATCTTCGCTGAGCGG
>JBFKNO010000342.1:0-2800 GCA_041629275.1 Nitrospiraceae bacterium | reverse complement strand
TTCGCACGAGGAGCGCGATCTCTTCTACCGGGCCTTGGCTTTCTTCGGCGGTCGTCTTGTCGCACAGGGTGTGTCCGTCATATTCGATGCGACGGCCAATCGACGGGCCTATCGAGACTTGGCTCGTGAATGGATCCCGGACTTCATCGAGGTGGCGGTGCAATGCCCTCTGGAGGTCTGCCAGCAACGCGATCAGAAGGGGACCTACAGGAAGGCCAAGGACGGGGCATCCACGACGGTCCCGGGGCTGCAAGATGCCTATGAGCCCCCGTTGCACCCGGACGTCACGATCGACACACAGACCACCGCTCCCGAGGACGCCGCAGAGCACATCATGGAGGTAATCACGCAGCGCCTTTCGACGTAATCCTCAATGGGTGGATGTCGGAAATAGCTTACGATGACGGCTTCCAAGCATCCTCAGACAGACGGTTCTCTCAAGGTGGGCAGATTGTCATGACACAGGTGCAAGCCTTAACGTATGCGGTTCGATTCCGCCTGGTCGCGAGATATCTCTCCCAGATTGCTCTGATTCTCGCCGCGCTCCAGCTCGTGCCGGTCGTGGTCTCCCTCTGGTATGCCGAGTACGACCTCACCCTGGCCTATGCCCTCGTTGTTGGGGCTCTTCTCGTCGCTGGGCTGCCCTCGGTTTTTTGGCCGGCCAGGGAGGACGTTCAGAGCAATGAGGCGCTCGTCATCACCGCACTGGCGTTCGCGCTCACGCCGGTGATCACGTGCTACCCCATGGTCCGGTCGGGCCTGCCTACGGAGGACGCGCTTTTCGAGGCCGTGTCGGCGGTCACGACAACCGGCCTGACAACCTTGACGTCCGTGGAGCGCTTGCCCAGGACCTTTCTGTTCGCCAGATCTTGGATGCAGTGGTACGGGGGGCTGGGGATCGTCGTATTGTCGGTCGCCGTCCTGTTCACGCACGGCATGCTCGCCAGACGGTTGGTGGCGTCGGAAACTCCAATCGAAAACTTGGTTACCACGACCAAGATCCACGCGCGCCGGATGCTCGCCGTCTACGCGGTGCTCACCGCGGCCGCCATGGCGTTGGTATTGATGACGGGTACCGGCGCTTTCGCCGGCCTCACCCACGTCCTGTCCGCAGTGTCGACAGGCGGGTTTTCGAGCCTGAATGCCAGCCTGGCTGGTTTCGAGTCCTGGCTGTCCCGAGGCACGCTGATGGTCGCGGCATTTTGCGGCGCTCTCGCGCTGCCGCTGTACTACCAGGCCTACCGTGAAGGCGTCGGCAAGCTGATTTCCGATCCCGAGGTGAGGGGCCTGGTGCTGGCCGCGATTATCGCGAGTTTCCTTCTTGCGGTGACCTTTGCCGCCACGAATCGGGACGACGGCCTCGGCCACGCGCTCGTGATCGGGTTTTCCGCTCAAACGGGGACCGGGTTTACGAGCCTCCCCGTTTCGGAGCTCACCCCGAGCTCGAAGGTAGCGCTCCTGGCACCGATGGTGATCGGCGGAAGCATCGGTTCTACGGCGGGAGGCATCAAGATCTGGCGGCTTTTGTTCGTTTTGGGTATGATCCGACTCGCCATTCATCGAGCCTCCATGCCGCGCCACGCCGTCCCGGAAACCCGGGTCTGGGGACGCCGTGTGGAAGAGGCGGATCTGCAGCGGGCGTTGATGGTCGCGGGCTTGTTCGCTCTCGTCATCTTTTCGTCCTGGCTCGTCTTCGTCGCCTTCGGCCACGATCCTCTCGATGCATTGTTCGAGGTCGTCTCGGCGACGGCGACGGTGGGCCTGTCGACAGGGATCAGCGCGTCTACGCTGGATCCGCTGCTCAAACTGGTCCTGTGTGCTGACATGTTGCTGGGCCGCCTGGAAGTCTTCGCCTTCTTGATCCTAATCTACCCCCCGACCTGGATCGGCAAGCGCACGGAGGTGTCATGAGAGCGGTCATTATCGGAACGGGCGCGGTCGCGGTCATGGCGGCCGAGACCTTGCTCAAACGGGGTCATGAGGTTGTCGTGATCGAATCGGACAAGCCGCGGATCGAAGAGCTGTCGGGTCAGCTCGATTGCGGGTTCATTCACGGCGACGGCAGCAAGCCGGCGATCCTGAAGGAGGCGGACCCGGAGAATACCCATGTGCTCTTCTGCCTCACGGGAAACGACCACGTGAACATCATCGCCGGGCTTGTGGGTCAGTCGCTGAAATTTCCGCGGGTGGTCGTCAAGATCGAGGACCCGCAGTTCGAGCATATCTGCATGGAGCTGGGCCTGGAAGACACGATCGTCCCCGCCCACATGACGGCACGGCATTTGGCGGAGATGTTGGAAGGTCACGATTTGCTGGACTTGTCGGCGATGATCAAGGACGAGGCACGGCTCTTTTCCTTCGTGATGACGGAGAACGAAAAGCAGACGGCGGGGCAGTTGGATCTGCCGAAGGATGCCCGGGTGATGTGCGTTTACCGAGACAATGCGTTCCTGCTGCCCGATCAGGAGACCCTTCTCCAACCGAACGATGAGGTCGTCATCCTAACGCATAGCCGCAATCTGGCGGAGCTGCGCAAGCGATGGAGCCCGCTCGTGGCGCGTGAGAAAAACCGCAGGCGTGTCTCTTGAGGACGACGCAAAAGCCTCACTTAGGTGAAGACGGCTCGAGGTAGCGCAGAAACCACCCGCGCGCAAGGTCCGCGACTTGCTCGAGAGTTCCAGGCTCCTCGAACAGGTGCGTGGCGCCCGGCACGACAGCGAGCTCTTTGGGGCAGGTCAACAAGTTCAACGCTTCCTCATTCAGGCTGAGGACGGGCGTATCGTTCGCGCCAACCACGAGC
>JBFKNO010000341.1:0-2847 GCA_041629275.1 Nitrospiraceae bacterium | reverse complement strand
GCCTCCGCGTTTCGGGGCGGGACGACAAACCCCGTGTCTCCTTCGCGCACGACATCCGGAATGGACCCAATGGTCGTGGACACGACGGGCAGTCCGATCGCAAAAGCCTGCAGGATCACCTGCGGGATGGTATCGCCTTCGACCGATGGAATGACGAACGCATCCAGGGAGCGAAACACATTCAACAGGTCCTGTCGAAACCCCAGGATGCGCACGCCTTGGTGCAACCCCAGGCCATCAATTTTAGATCGAAGGTGCGCTTCCTCTGGTCCTTCCCCTACTATGAGAAACGTGACCTTGCTCATCCGGGAGAGCACTCTCGCCGCCGCGCCAATCAGGTATTCGTGCCCCTTATAGCTGCGCAGGTAGGAGATCATGCCTACCAGTCGATGGTCCTTTTCCAGCCCCAATTCCTCGCGGAGATCCGCCTGCGGGGCTCCCGGTGTGAAGTGGGAGATGTCAATCCCAATGGGGAACGCGTCGACGCGATCCGGCTGGAGCCCGTCTCGCTCGATCAATGCCCGTCTGGTCATCTCCACGCCGGTCACCACCACCCTGTCCACCAAGCGCCGGTACAGTAAACGAGTCGTCAGGCTCTTGTTCAGGGGTGTGGAGATATGGCGCGTCCGCACCAGGCCGGGCCGCGGATGGACCAGTCGGGCTGCGATCGTGCCAATCCACGTGTCTCGGCTACTGTTCATATGCAGGACGTCGGGGGATTCACGCCGGAGCATTCGGCGCAGCGCCAAAATGGCCGAGGGATAGTGCACCTGGCTCATGCGCAGCGGAATGACCGGGAGCCCCTTGGCCGAAGCCGCCTGGAAAATTGGGCTTTCGGGTTCCAGCACCATTCGAAGTTGGTGGCCCCTTTTCATGAGACCTTCGGCATGCAGGAGGACCGCCAGCTCCTGGCCACCCATGGCTTTTGTCGACTCAGTAAGGTAAATTTTCACGTGCTGGATAACTGAGGAATGGTGGACCGCCACCGACAGGTATGACAGCCCATTCGGGCGAGATGCCTCCGTCAAGATTCAAGCCTATGCGCCCGCCCCCCCGAAATCAACCCCTCCTGGCGTCGACGGGATTCTCAAATCCCCATTCCCTGACAACCAGGTTTTTGCTCAGCGGGCCATTGTGTGAGAAGGCCCGTCTTTCTGCTACGCCTTCGTTTACCGAACCGGTGTTCGGTGTGAACGCGAAGAAACAGGTCGACCTTCCTTCGATCGAGGATCCTGCCCTCGCTTCCCTCTACCGCCAGCTGCTCGCGCTGTATGTCGGCTCAAACGTGGTCCTCAGTCGGAATGCGATTTGGTCTCGGCAGGCACTCGGACGGAAATTGTGACGACGGAGCGTGCGCGGGTTTCGGCTGTGGTCATCGCCGGCGAACGGTGCGTGTTCGGTCTGCCCTAGCCCGATCACCCTGCTGTCCCACGCAGGCCCACACTTGCAAGCGACAGGCCATGCCATGCTAAATAGCGCCAGCGATTCACCCTGAAAAGGTCGCCTTCATGCACGATCCGCAGCTCTTGGAGCAACGGTTGCGGGCCCGCGCCAGCGAGTTGCGGGTGCTCAACCGCGTCGCCGGCCTCTTGCAGGATCTCCAGGCCCCGATCGAGGAGGTTCTGTTCGAATTCGTCACGATCGTTCCCTCCGCCTGGCAACACGCGGACGTCGCCGCCGCCCGATTGACCTACGATGGCCGCGCGATCGCCAGCCCGACCTACGAGCCCACGCCGTGGAAAATCACCGGTGAGCTCGTCACGTGCGACGGCAAGAGCGGCCAACTCGAGGTCTGCTATCTGGAGGAGCGTCCGCAAGCGGACGACGGCCCGTTTCTCATCGAGGAGCTGACCCTGGTGAACTCACTGGCTCAGCTCGTGGGCACGCACCTCGAGCGGCGGCGTATGGCCGCGCAGCTTCTGGAGGAAGCCAAGGTGGCGGAGGTCGCCCGCGTGCTCGGCAGCATCGGGCACGACATCAAGAACATGCTCATGCCCATCCAGACCGGCGTCGATCTGTTGGAGAGCGACTTGAGGGACCATTTCAGCTCGCTCCCGGCGGCGGAAGCGCAGAAGGCCGCCTCGAGCCAGGAGGTCGTCCGCGAAGTGGTCGGGATGGTGTGGAGGAACAGTCGGCGCATCCAGGAGCGCGTGCGCGAGATCGCCGACGCGGTGAAGGGCCGGACCAGCCCGCCGCAGTTCAAGCCCTGCGAGCTCAAGAAAGTGGTGGGCGACGTGGTCGAGAGCTTGCAACTCTTCGCCAAGGACAAAGGCGTGAGCCTCGCCATCGAAGGGCTCGATTCTCTCCCGCCCATCGAGGCCGACGAGCGCCGCCTGTTCAACGCGCTCTACAACCTCGTGAACAACGCGATTCCGGAGGTCCCGAAGGGCGGGTCGGTCACCGTGCGGGGGGCCTCGGAGGGCGACTGGCTCACCCTCGCCGTGGCGGACACGGGACGGGGGATGCCCCCCGAGGTCCGGGACAGCCTGTTCACGCCCCGCGCGGTGAGCAGCAAGGCCGGGGGGACGGGACTGGGGACGAAGATCGTCAAGGACGTGGTCGACGTCCATGGCGGCACGATTCGAGTCGAGAGCCAGGCCGGACAGGGAACGACCTTTACGATGCGCCTGCCGGTTCGCCACACGCAACGGGCACGCTCAAAGCCACCGTAGTCCGTGCGCTCTCGTTTCCGTCATCCCTGCGACTCCCTTCCGTCGTCCCTGCGACTCCTTTCCGTCATCCCTGCGCAAGCAGGGATCCATCTTCGCGCCGCCACGGCGGGAGGCGCGCGCCGCGAGCGCGCCTGGATTCCTGCTTACGCAGGAATGACGGACGAAGACAGGGAGG
>JBFKNO010000340.1:0-2878 GCA_041629275.1 Nitrospiraceae bacterium | reverse complement strand
GACGAGGAGCCGCCGGCGGGGACCCCCGCGGCGGACTCACACGACGCCACCCGGTCGAAGCTGCGGTTACAGCTGCGCGACGGCAAGCTCGACCAGCGGACCGTGGAGCTCGAGGTGAAGGAGCGAAGCCTGCCGATCGGCGTGATCTCCAACGTCGGGGGGATGGAGGATCTGGAGAGCAGCTTGCGCGAGATGCTCGGAGGCATGTTTCCGGGCAAAAAGAAGAATCGACATATGAAGATTCCGGAGGCGTTGAAGCACCTCGAGCAGGAAGAGGCGCAGAAGCTCATCGACATGGACGAAGTGACGCGTGAAGCCGTCGCCAAGGTGGAGAACAGCGGCATCGTCTTTCTCGACGAGATCGACAAGATCGCGGGGCGCGAGAAGATGGCGGGGCCCGACGTGTCGCGTGAAGGGGTGCAGCGCGATCTCTTGCCGATCGTGGAGGGCTCCACGGTGAACACGAAGTACGGGCCGGTCAAGACCGATCACATCTTGTTCATCGCCGCGGGGGCGTTTCACGTTGCGAAACCGTCCGATCTGATCCCGGAGCTGCAGGGGCGCTTCCCGATCCGTGTCGAGCTGGAAGCGCTCAACAAAGAGGACTTCGTGCGAATCCTGACCGAGCCCCGCAGCGCGCTGGTGCGCCAGTACCAGGCGCTGCTGGATACGGAGGGCGTTGCGCTCGAGTTCACGGCCGACGGGCTCGAGGAGATCGCGGCGACCGCCGTGCACGTGAACGACCATACGGAGAACATCGGCGCGCGGCGGCTCTTCACGATCATGGAGCGGCTCCTCGAGCAGATTTCCTTCGATGCGCCAGAGCTCAAGGACAAGAAATTTCGCATCGACGCAACATATGTCAAAGAGCGGCTACGCGAGATCGTCAAGGATGAAGATTTGAGTCGGTTCATCCTCTAGGCCGGGAAAAGGGTAATTGGGTAATTCGGTAAATGGGTAAATCGGCCAGAAGTGTTTCTGCACTGACCCTCCCCTCCCCAATTACCCAATTACCCAGTTACCCAATTACGGAACGGCGGAAGCGATGAATAAAGTCATCAAGAAAGCCAGTGTCTTGGTTGAGGCCCTGCCCTACATCCGGACCTTTGCCGGGAAGACGATCGTCATCAAGTACGGCGGCAAGGCGATGACGGAGCATGCCCTCAAGGAGGGTTTCGCCGTCGACC
Organism: Nitrospiraceae bacterium; assembly: GCA_041629275.1. Classification (GTDB taxonomy): domain Bacteria; phylum Nitrospirota; class Nitrospiria; order Nitrospirales; family Nitrospiraceae; genus JBFGRM01. Next base: position 1,691 of record JBFKNO010000340.1, on the reverse strand, counting down.
TCGTGCTCCTGAAGTACGTGGGGCTGAACCCGGTGGTCGTGCACGGCGGCGGCCCCCAGATCGATGTGATGCTGGGCAAGCTGGGGCTGGAGGCCAAGTTCCGCCAGGGCGTGCGCGTCACCGATCGGCAGACCATGGAGGTCGTCGAGATGGTCCTCGGGGGCACGATCAACAAGGAGATCGTGACCCTGCTCAATCGACACGGCGGGAAGGCGGTCGGGCTGACCGGCAAGGACGGGGACCTCATCATGGCCAAGCCGCTCACCGCCAAGTCCTGGGCCGAGAGCTTGTCCACGGAGCCGGAGGGGGATCCCGACGAGAGCTTCGGCCACGTCGGCGAGGTGCAGGCGGTGAACCCGCACCTGCTGGCCAGGCTGCAGCACGAGCAGTTGATCCCGGTGATCGCGCCGATCGGGACCGATCGGGCCGGCAACACGTACAATATCAACGCCGACCTGGTCGCCGGCGCGGTGGCGGCGGCGCTCAAGGCCGAGAAGCTCCTCGTCCTCACGGACGTCAAGGGGATCCGCGACGCCCAGAGCCATCACGTCTCCACACTCTCGCGGAAGGACATGCAGCGGATGGTCAAGCGCGGCACGATCAGCGCCGGCATGCTGCCCAAGGTCCACGCCTGCCTGACCGCCCTCGACGGCGGCGTGCGCAAGGCCCACATCATCGACGGCCGGATGCCGCACGCGATCCTCTTGGAGATCTTCACCGACAAGGGAATCGGGACCGAGATCGTGTCCTGACGAGTCCTCCCCCCTGAGGCACCCCGTGCCCCTTCGTCCACTCCGCCTGGAAAAGAAGACGCGACGCGTCATCGCGGAGGTCTTCGCGCATCTCGACTACCGGAAGCTCGGCCCCATCTATTGTGACATCGGAGGTCAGGCCTTCTGGCGGGACCGGCGCGAGCCATGCCGGAGGATGGGGATCAAGCTGGCCGAGGTGCTGCGAGGGCGGCTCGACGCCGGCGGGAAGAGTCTCTACGTCGGGGCCGGTGTCGCGGAGATATCGGTGCTCGCCATGGAGACGCTGGAGCTCGCCCGACAGGTCGTTCCCTGCAATCTCCGCCGGGGAGAGGTCGACATTCTGAACCGGGCCTGCGAGCGCCTGCCCGTTCGTTTTCTCAACAAGGAAGCGGCATCTGTCCGGGGTCGATTCGACCATCTGTGGATCGTTAGCGTCCTCAACGACCCCGAGCGGTTCCCCGAGCTCTCCGCCCTCTCCTACGGCCGGGCCAATCCCGTGAAGTTCGATCCACGCCGCTTCGAGGCAGAACGAAAGAAGGTCCAGCGACTCGCCTCGTCCTGTCTGAGCAAGTTGACTCACCCCGGGCTGGTGACCACCTCGATCGAAGAGATACCCTGGATCACTGACTGGTGCACGAAGCGCGGCGTGCCCTGTGTCGTTGGGAAGGAGGACTACCCGACAGCCATCGTCGGCGACCCGATCTGCTTCATCCGCCTCGGCTAGGCCGCGGAACGGCGGGTGACGAACGGCGCCTTCACCAAAGGGCGCGGGGGCCAGGCCTGTCCCGCTCAGCGCTTCGGTTCGACCGCACTAAGGCTCGCATCCGCTCTGCTGCGGAACTCGCGCCAACCCGAGGCTGCGCCGGGCTGGCGCTCAAACAGTCCTCGCAGTCCGCCTTCGCCGTCCGGCTTCGGCGGACCGCGTCTGCTCGCCAAGTG
>JBFKNO010000339.1:0-2895 GCA_041629275.1 Nitrospiraceae bacterium | reverse complement strand
TGGTCCCGGCCTTGTACTCGACGTCGATGATCTCGATCTCGCCCGTCGGCTTCACGCGGAGCGGCACCGGGTCGAGCGCGCGCGGGGCGGGACCATCCAGCACCTTGCCGGCCGCATCGTACACGCTCAGGTGACAGGGGCAGAGGAACACTTCGCCCAGATTCTTCGTCCGGCGCCATTTGTAGCCGCATCCCAGGTGCGGGCATTTCCCGGAGAAGGCCACGTAGGGGACGTCCGGGGTGTTGGTCCAGACGACGTTGCCCTTCAAGTCCTCGAACTGGATCTGGCTCTTGCCCTGATAGACGGACTCGAGGACCGGGGGTGTGGCCTTGACCACCCAGACGTTCTTGGTGACCTCTTCCTCGGGCATGAACGCTTCTTTGACCATCTTCTTATACTTGTACTGATACCCGATGTCTTCTTTCTGGACCTTGTTGGCATTGCCGATGGTCACCCAGCGGTTGTCGAAAGGCGAATACATCGGCTTCATGACGTACTTGATGACGGGATAGACGAGGGGCAGGCCGATGAGCGCGCCGATCGCGTGGGTCATGTTCATGAAGAAGGTTCGGCGCGGGACGTTCCGCTCCAGCTCTGGCACGGGGACCAGAACCTCGCCTGGCTCGACGTGCAGGTTCTCCTCCAGATGCGCGATCTCGACCTCGTGCACGGTGACATACCCGTCACGCGAGAAGGCCGGCAGCCGCTCGAACTCGCTCGACGAGGCACGCAGGTGCACCGTGTCCTCCGTCACCGACTGAATCTGCCCGGCCGGCACCTGCCGCTCCGCCCCGCCGTCCCGGCCGACGACGATGTGGCTGATCTCGCGCGAGAGCGGATCGACGATGACGCGGGTGACCTGCCCGACGTCCCGATCGCTGCACTTGACTGTTGATGTGATCTTAGGTTGCACGTTATTCCTTCACGGGGATGACTTTCGGCGTATCGGCCGATGGATCCTTGAGGGTAGTCAAGAATGCGACGAGCGCATCCACTTCCTCGTCGAACATCAAGTCGCGGTACTTGTCCGGCATCCTGCCTTTTTTCTGATTGAATTGCTTTTCATATCCATCGGCCATCAAGCTTCTCGGATACAGGATCTTCTTCCTGATCTGCTCGGCGGTCAACATGGCGCCGACGTTGTCCAGGTTCGGCCCGCGCTTCTTCTTATCGGATACCTGTCCTATGGAGATCACGTGGCAGTTGTAGCATTCCTGGAGGTTCCACTGCTCCAAGCCCATCTTCTCGAGGTCGCCCCCCGACACCTTCGGCTTGGACGCGGGCACGCTGACCGAGACGGCCTCGACCCCTTTCACGCCGGCGGCCTCGAGGCGGCTCATGAGCGCCTCGGCCTTTTCCGAGAGCGCCTTGGCCCGGGCGATCAACTCCTCGGCCTTCCCTTCCTCGGTCATGGCCTTTCGCCGAAACAGGAGCTTGTCGATCTTTTCCTTCTCGTCGTTGGGATCGTACTGCGGCCACAGCGACGCGCCGACGATGTAGACGCCCGAGAGGATCATATAAAAGGCGACGAGAGCGGCGACCGCTTTGATGCCGCTGATCGGCTTGAGCGACGGCGCGTCCAGGAGGGTGAACACGGCGGCCCCCAGCATCGCGTAGCAAAAGAACATGGCCTGGAAGATGAAGGGGAACCCCAGGAGAGCGGCCGACCCCCCGAGGAGGAGACCGATCACGAGGCCACTCGTGCCTTTGATCGCCACGTTTTTCAACAGACTGGGCTGCTGAGACATAATTCCTCTCTCATGATTATTTTGCCCCGGCGGGCACCGGTTCGCCGCCGGGAACCGGCTCCTTCGCCTCCGCCGGGCGCAGCGTGAGCACGATCGCGAAGCTGACCACGATATAGAAGGTCAAGGTTATGGCGGTGATCCACCATCCGGAATACGACAGCGTCGGGGTGTAGGATTCCGCGGTGAAGTCCGGCAGCAGATTGTACGTGTGATAGTACTTCCGGAGCAGCGAGCGCACCGCCCCCATGAGCCCCATCGTCCAGATCGCGCTGAAGGCCAGGAAGATCAACACGAACTGGGAGGCGAAATCGATTTTCCCCCAGACGATGGTGCCCTGACGAATGGCGCGGTTATAGAGGATGTAGTTGATGACGGTCACGAAGACCAGGGTGAAGGCCGCGGAGTTCTTCGCCGGCATGAGGGCCAGGAAGCCCCAGTCCGACGGCAGCTCCAGATGGTGCTCGGCCAGGGCCTGGGTGGCCACGAACGCGTGGGGGGTCATCCAGATGGCATTGCCCACGACGACCATCAGGAACCCGACCTTGATGACGGTCCGCGACGACACCGTGAATTTTCGCAGGAAGGGGAGCAGCTTCGGCAGCAGGGCCGGCGCGATCGCCAGGGGAACCAGATACGCGAGTGACATGGGGTTCGGGACGGGGAACATGGTCCAGACCCAGGTCATCAGGAACGGAATGGTGACCATGACGACCACCGTCAGCACGTTCATCCGCACCCGCTCGACGCCCTCGATGCGCTTCATGCTGAGCCAGATGTAATAGTTACTGGCCAGGAAGATCAGCCCGACCATGGCCCCCTGCATCTCGAAGAACATCGAGAGTTGGTCGGCCATCATGTAGGGGCAGATGGAGGCGTCGTAGTCGCAGAGCTCGAAGGCCAGCAAGTAGCCCATGAAGGGCAGGAAGAGCAGCGCGCCGACGCCGATCAGGTTCCCGACGAACCCCATCCAGTCGTAATAGGAGCGCTCCCGCTCGCTTTTCGCTCCCATGTACATGTAGGCGGCGATCAGCCCGGCAATGAACCCGCCGAACGTCACGTTGCCGACCAACCGGTGCAGGTTCAAGGGCATCCAGCTGTAGTTGTAGACCTTGTCCCACAGGCTGGCCTGGGCGATATATTCGTAGAT
>JBFKNO010000338.1:0-2900 GCA_041629275.1 Nitrospiraceae bacterium | reverse complement strand
TGGCGGCCGCTCACCGGCCGCCCTTTTTTTATGCGCACGCCGTTGTCAATCCCAGAGTAGTTTGCTCTGGGCATGATCGCAAGCCAACACGGTGTAGCTGCGCCATCTTATGGCGCCCTCCCGCAATCCTTTCCCAGTGGCGAATCGATCCGTCCTTTGGTAGCATAAGCTTCGGTCCCGTGAACCGAACACTCTCGTCCAGGATGCCATGACCCGCGACAGCACGCTGCCCAACATCACGCCGAACGCCGAACTGGACCTGCGCGGCGTCATCTGTCCCTACAACTTTGTCAAGACGAAGCTGAAGTTGGAATCCATGGAGCCGGGTCAGATCCTCGCTGTGATTCTGGATGACGGCGAGCCGATCAGGAACGTCCCCCAGAGCGTCTCCAACGAAGGACATACGGTGATCGCGCAGGAGGACCTGTCGGGCTCCTACCGGGTCGTGATCCGCAAGCGCCTCGATCCCTGACCAGCATCCGAAATCCCTTCCTGAGACTATTTCCCGCGCCGAGGTGATGCGCGCAGAGACGCAGGTCTTGGCTCGGGCCCGATCACCACGGTCAGCTCGCCCTTCAGGCCGGCTCGGCCACGTCGCGCTTCGACCTCTCGAACGGTTCCAGAGACGACGCGCTGCCCGGGTCTCGTCAGATCGGATGCCACCACCACCGGGCGGTCGGGTGCGCCCGCGCCAACGGCCTTGAGGACGGCCGGCAGGTCACGCGCGGAGGCAAAGACGATCTGGGTCCGGGGCTCGGTGCGGAGGGCGAGGAGAAAGGCCCGGCGACGCGGTCCGGCCGGGGGCATCGTCCCCGCAAAAACGAAGGTCTCGGCGGAGACCCCGGCGACCGAGAGCGCCGCCATGACCGCCGAGGGGCCGGGAACGGGGACCACCGCCAGGCCGGCGCGCAGCGCGCGCGAGACCAGGTAGGCACCGGGATCACAGACGAGCGGCGTGCCTGCGTCACACACGAGGGCCATGGAGTGGCCCTCCTCCAGGCGCGCGAGCACGACCGCCGTTTTCTCCTCCTTGTTGAGATTGTGGTAGCTCGAGACAGGCGTCGCAATCCGATGATGAGCCAAGAGCCGCTGGGTCGTCGACGGATCCTCGGCCAGCACCCAGGCAACATTCCGGAGGACCCGACGCGCCCGTATGGTGAGATCGTCGGGATCACCGATGGGCACGGCGACGACGTAGAGAGAACCCGACCCGCTGCCGCTCGCTGGTGCCATCACAGACCGTTCCTTGACGCCTTTGTTTTCAAGGGGCTATAATTTTCGCTCCGCGCGTGCCGGATTTGCAAAAAAAATTGAGGGGATAGGCTCTCATGGCAGCCGTGTTCTTTATCGCCACCCTGGTGCTGTACTTCGCCGGCACGGTCCTTTTCCTCACCTACCTGCTGCGACGCTCGGAAACCCTGTCCAAGGTCTCGCTCGGGATTACGGGGGTCGGATTCCTCGCCCATACCGTCGCCCTCGTCTCCCACATGGCCACGGTCGGGCAGGCGCCCCTGGCCAGCTTTCACGAAGCCCTGTCCTTTTTCTCCTGGGCGCTGGTGCTCGTCTTCCTGTGGGTGGAGTTTCGCCATCACATCCATGTCCTCGGATCCTTCATCTTGCCGCTCGCCCTCCTCTCGCTCCTGTCCGCGGCGGCGCTCCCCAAGCAGATTCCGACGCTCGGACCCGTGCTGAAGACCGTGTGGGTCCATGTCACCCTCAGCATGCTGGGGACCGTCGGGTTTGCGGTGGCCTTCGTCGCCGGCATCATGTACCTGATCCAGGACGGCCTCCTCAAGTCGAAGCGGTTCAACGTCCTCTACGCCAAGCTGCCGCCTCTGGATTTTCTGGATCGTCTCAATCAGCAATCCATCGTCCTCGGCTTTCCGCTGCTGACCCTCGGCATCATCACGGGCGCCATCTCCGCCGAATTCGCGCGCGGCACCTACCTGAGCTGGAACCCGGAGCAAGTCTGGGCCTTGATCACCTGGATCTTTTACTTCGCGGTCCTGCTCGGACGCCTGACGGTGGGATGGCGGGCGAAGCGCGCCGCCTATCTGACCATCATCGGATTTGCCGGGGTCGTGCTGACCCTCGTCGGCGTCGTCCTCAAGGGGCAGGGCACGGTGGCCTGAGATGAACATCATCGTCGTCGGCCTCAGCCACAAGACCGCGCCCGTCGAGGTGCGCGAGCTGCTCGCGATTCCGGCGACGCGGACGGGCGAGGCCCTGACCCGCTTGTGCGCCTACGACGGCATCCTCGAGGGCGTCGTCCTGTCGACCTGCAACCGCGTCGAGGTCTACGCGGTCGTCGACGATGCGGAGGCCGGGTTCCTGCGAATCCAGGAATTTCTCGCCGACACGCATCTCTCCCTTTCGTCGGAGCAGCTCATGCCCCATCTGTACTGGCAGGCTGACGACCGGGCCATCCATCATCTGTTCCGCGTGGCGGCCAGCCTGGACTCGATGATCGTCGGGGAGTCCCAGATCCTGGGACAGTTGAAGGACGCCTTCGAGCTGTCCCTCTACCACAAGACAACGGGGGTCGTGCTCAACAAGGTCGTCAAGAAGGCGATCTCCGTGGCGAAGCGCGTGCGGACGGAGACCAAGATCGCGGAGATGGCCGTCTCGGTCAGCTACGCGGCGGTCGAGCTCGCACGGAAGATCTTCAGCCATTTGAGCGAGCGCACCGTCCTCCTCGTCGGGGCGGGGGAGATGGCCAAGCTGGCGGCGCAGCATTTCGTCAGCGGTGGAGTCAAGCAGGTCAAGATCACCACGAGGGATCCGGCGCATGCCCGGGACCTGGCCCAGCGCTTCCACGGCCACGCGGTGCCCTTCGACGACTTCCGGCACGAGATGGTCGGGGCCTATGTCGTCATGTGCTCGACCGGGGCGTCACACTT
>JBFKNO010000337.1:0-2917 GCA_041629275.1 Nitrospiraceae bacterium | reverse complement strand
CCAGCCAGGTTGTCGAACAACTTGAGGTCCGAGAACGCCTCGAAGACCGAGGCGGCCAGACCAGAGGCGATCGCAGCGTTTCGTGCCTTATCCGAGATCGGTCGACTGATGCCGGTCGTCGGGTCGAAGACGGCCTCCTCGAGTTGGGCACCGATCTCAAGTGGTGCCACACTGCCAATCACTGCCAGCCCCTGAATAAAGGAGGGGAGACCGACTCCGCGCGTCATGCCTGCAACAGCAATACCGGTGGCCGACATGGGAACGGTTTCGGCAACCTCACCGGTCAACACCTTCAGCGTAGCGGCAGGTTCTTGCGCGAGACTCTGAAAAAAGGCTTTGATTTGCCCCTTGTCTTCCGCCTCCGCAAGTGTTTGCTCCAGCTCTTTGATAAGCGTAGCACGATCAACCGGAACCCGACCGGCACGCCGGCTCATGGCGTCCACCAGACCGATCGCTGTTGCCCGAACATACGGGCTCTTGGTGGGCATCACCTCCGCCATCGTGCGGAGAGCCCCGCTAAGCGTCCGATACGTTCCACGCGTCAGCGCTGCGCCTATATACGGCGAGTCCACCCATGGCTGCGACGAGAGCGGACGAACCAGAGGCACATCGTCAGCGGTACGCAAGTTTTGTAGCGCACCAATCGCGTCAATGGTCTTCTCCAGACGCGGCCGCATGTGCCACTCGTCGTCCCCATCATCCTCCTCGATTTTCTCTTTCAGGGCAAGGACGCGCTGAGCAAACTCCGCCTCTTTCGCTTCCGGAAGAGGTTGGGTGCGATCAACCTTTTGCAGATCGGCAACAAGTTGGTTCAGCTCCTCGTTGATCGACGCGCGATAACTCAAACGATCCAGTTCCTCGTCCTCAAGGGGAAGGACCTCAGGGGCTTCCTCTCGAAGGCGGGCATCCTCGACCACTCCGCGTAGAGCAACCTCCGGCCGGTGTGCCGGGACAGGAGATACTTCTGGCGTTTCGGAGACGGGCCGGTGGGCAGGAATAGGCTCGCCAGCATCTTCCGGCTTAGGGCCCTTGCCAAACCACCCCTTAATGGCGTCGACCCGCTCCTGATGGAATTCAGCAGGAGTCTGGTCTTTCTAGGGCGGGAAAACGGGGTTTCTGACTAGGCCTTGGACGAACCTTTCCCCAATCTGCCCCAGTAGCGGCTGACGCTTCTCGCGCAGCTCGTCCTCCGGGAACATAGCTGTAAACAATCCCGCTCGCGGAGGGAGCTTTCTACGTAATCCCGTAGGCTCTTCCTCTTCTTCCGGCGTCGGCGGTTCAGGAGCCGCTATCGCATCAAAAGCTTGGAGGGCGTCGTCAACGCGGAGGCGTTTCTTGCCCGGCTTCTCAGGATCTTCGGACAGGCCTTCAAAGGCGCCCAACACGCCGTCGAGATCGAGAAGCTTCTTGGCTTCAGGCATGATTTAACCCCTATCCCTGGGCGGAGATTTCTTGGATGGAGCCTTCTTGGGCTCCGGCACAGGCTGGATCAATCGGGACCGTCGTATCCGGTTCACCTCAAGCGCGGCCTCGGGGTGATTCTGAACCAGCCCTAAAATGATGGACTCCAGAACAGCATCCGGCACATTGAGCAGGAACTTCTCGCTGCCGGCCAGACGCAGATATTCCTCCTCGTCAAGACCCTGGTACTGACGGGCCATAACCGGCCCAATCTTGTCAATAAGAGCGGCATCCTTGGCGTTAAGAGCGTCGACATAGATATTCGTGGTGGTCGTCAGGTCACCCATCTTGTCGAGATCGCGGACCAACAGCTCAGCCGCAGCGGCCCTCTTTCCTTTGATTGTCTGGTAGGATGCGGCCTTTCTGTCGGTCGCGGTTTTGCCGCGGACACCTTCCTGCGCCCGCAGGCTGATATATTCTTCGTAGTCTTTCTGGAAGGTCAGAACCGCGCTTGGATCGCCCCCTTTCGCATCCCGTTGACGAGCCAAAGCCTTTGTAGCCTCAGTCTGTGCTCGCAAGTACCCTTCATAGAGCTCGTCCTTGATCCGGTCGCGCTCGTCCTTCTCCTCCTGCCTGATGTCCGCCTCGGCTCCCTCGATCTCCTTCACGCGCCCTGTGACAAGCTTCTCTTTCCGCTCCGCAGCGTCACGCCCGGCCTTTGCGGTTTCGATCCGCTCCCGCTCCTCTTCCTGAAGGTTGGTCTGTTCGGTCTCGAGTCCGATCCTGGCGATCTCGACATCCGCCTTTGCCTTGGCGGCCTGAGCCGCAAGCTCGGCTTCCAGAGTTCTTTGTTGGACCTGAGCAATGCCGGGCCCCAGAGCAGCAGCTTGTTGGGCCAATCCCGTCTGGACCGGAGTCCCACTGACCGCCCCGAAAAGCTCGCCGGGGAGCGCCCCCAACGCAGAGGCGATCATCATGTCGATCTCGCGCTGGGCCTGCATCCTGGCCATGTCGGCAGCCGTGCGGTTGACGTTGGCCAGCGCCTCGATCTGCTGCTGGAGGTGGGAGGGGTTCACCGTGCGCGCCCGCATGACCGGGTCGGCCTGCAGCAAAGCCGGGTCGCCGGCTTCCACCTGCTCCTCCGCTTGCTGGCGCCGCGCTTTCTGCCGATCCTCTGCCGCCTTGAGCCGCTTAGGATCGAGAAGGGGATTTGTGTAATGGCTCGGCATAGTTTATATACGGCGGGGTCCCAACCGATCAGTCAGCCCGCCGGGGGACTGCTGTTGGAAATTGAGAATGGCTTGTCTGGCAATATCCTCCTGCCCGAAACCCGGATCCGGTGCCGGGGCACCACTGGGAGCGCCGCCCATAGACTTGGCGATCGCAATCTGAGTGACCGCGTTCATTATGTTCGCCCAGCTCTGCCCTGAGGCCTGCTGGCGAGCGGCTTCCTGTTGGTAACGAAGGGTGGCGGTACGATTGGCGGCCTGGGACACCGAGTCGGCAATAGATGCGT
>JBFKNO010000336.1:0-2918 GCA_041629275.1 Nitrospiraceae bacterium | reverse complement strand
CTGGAGTGTTGCTTGACGGAGAGGGGCGCCCGGCGATCCGAGTTGCCCTCACGTAGCACCGGGTTGACGGCGCTCCCCTTGATCTTGTCGTAGCGCGCCTTGATCTCCTTCTCGCCGTCGGTCTTGGGGTCCTCGGGATAATCGGGCAGCTTGTAGCCCTGACTCTGCAGCTCCTTGACCGCCGCTTTGAGCTGGGGGATCGAGGCGCTGATGTTCGGCAGCTTGATGATATTGGCCTCCGGGGTCTTGGCCAGCTCACCCAATTCGGCCAGATCGTCCGATTGCTTTTGCTCGGCCGTCAGATGCTCGGGAAAGGCGGCGAGAATGCGTCCCGCCAGCGAGATATCCCTGATCTCGACGGACACGCCGGCCGCCTTGGTGAAGGCTTTGACAATCGGGAGAAACGAATAGGTCGCCAGTGCGGGCGCTTCGTCAACTTTCGTATAGATGATCTTGGATGCTTTCGTCGTCATGGCTCTTCCTCTCCGTGTATCGTGTCAGTTCAGCGCATTCAACGCGGAACCAGCCTTGAACCAAGCAATCTGCTGCTCGGTCATGCTGTGATTGGCCTGAATCGTCACGTCCTTGCCGCCCGGCTTGTGCACGGTCACCTGGACCGCCTTGCCGGGCGCCAGACTCTGAAGCCCGGTCACGCTGATTCTGTCCTGCTGCTCGATCTTCTCATAGTCTTGGGGGTTGGCGAAGGTCAAGGCCAGGATCCCCTGCTTCTTCAAATTGGTCTCGTGGATCCTCGCGAAGCTCCGCGTCAGGACGACCTTGACGCCGAGGAAGCGGGGCGACATGGCCGCGTGCTCTCGGCTGCTGCCCTCCCCATAGTTCTCATCACCGATCACCGCGGACCCGATGCCCTTGTCCTTGTACTGCCGGGCGATCTGCGCGAGCGTGAGCCCCGATTCACCCGTGAGGACGTTCGTGCCCTTCCCTGCCTCTCCCGAGAAGGCATTGTTCGCCCCCAGGAACATGTTGTCGCTGATCTTGTCCAGGTGCCCGCGAAACTTGAGCCAGGGCCCGGCGGGCGAGATATGGTCGGTGGTCGTCTTGCCCTTCGTCTTGATCAAGACCGGCAACTTGTCGAAATCCTTGCCATCCCAGCGCGGGAACGGCTGCAGGAGCTGGAGGCGCTCGCTGGTGGGCGGCACGTCCACGGTCAGCCCTTTGCCGCTCTCCGCCGGAGCCACGAAGCCCTCCGAGCCCTTGGCGAAGCCCTTGGCCGGCAATTCGTCGCCCTGCGGCGGCGCCAGCTTCAGCTCCTTGCCGTCAGCCGTCTTCAGGCTGTCCGTCAAGGGATTGAAGCTCAGATCGCCGGCCAGCGCGTAAGCCGTCACGACTTCCGGGCTCGCCAGGAAGGAGAGGGTGTCGCTGATGCCGTCGTTCCGTCCGGGAAAATTGCGGTTGAACGAGCTGACGATGGAGTCCGCCTTCCCCTTCACGCCATCCGCCCGCTTCCATTGCCCGATGCAGGGTCCGCAGGCGTTGGCCAGGACCGTCGCCCCCATGTCCTCGAAGGCCTGCATGAAACCCTCGCGCTTCATGGTGTGGTAAATCCGCTCCGATCCGGGCGTCACCAGGAAGGGGGTCTTGGCCTTCAAACCGGCCTTGAGGCCTTGGTTGGCAATATAGGCCGACCGTCCGATGTCCTCGTAGGACGAATTGGTGCAGCTCCCGATCAGCGCCGCCTTGAGCTCGACCGGATAGCCCTTCTCCTTGGCCTCGGCCGCCAGCTTGGAGATCGGGCGCGCCAGGTCGGGCGTGTGGGGACCCACCACGTGGGGCTCGAGCGCGGAGAGATCGATCTCGACGACCTGGTCGTAATACTTCTCCGGCGATGTGAGCACCTCGGGATCGGGCACCAGGTGCTCCCGGCTCGCCTGCGCCAGCTTCGCGACGTCGCTCCGGTCCATGATCGTGAGGTAGTCCACCATTTTCTGATCGAAGGGGAAGATCGAGGTCGTCGCGCCGAGCTCGGCGCCCATGTTGGTGATCGTCCCCTTCCCGGTCGCGCTGATGGACTCGGCCCCCGGCCCGAAATATTCGACGATCTTGTTGGTGCCGCCCTTGACCGTCAGGAGCCCGCACACGTACAGGATGACGTCCTTGGGCGACGCCCATCCGCTCAGCTTCCCGGTCAGCCGGATGCCGATGAGCTTGGGATGGAGCACTTCCCACGGCAGCCCGGCCATCACCTCGCCCGCATCGGCGCCGCCGACGCCGATCGCCAGCATCCCAAGGCCGCCGCCGTTCGGCGTATGCGAGTCCGTGCCGATCATCAAGCCGCCGGGAAAGGCGTAGTTCTCCAGCACGACCTGGTGAATGATCCCCGCGCCGGGCTTCCAGAAGCCGATGCCGTATTTTTTCGCCGCGGAGGCCAGGAAGTTATACACCTCCTTGTTCTCATCCATCGCCCGCAGGAGGTCCTTTTCGGACCCGATCTCGGCGCGAATCAGGTGGTCGCAATGGATCGTGCTCGGGACCGCGACCTTCTCCTTGTTCGCCTGCATGAACTGGAGCATGGCCATCTGCGCGGTGGCGTCCTGCATGGCCACGCGATCCGGACGCAAGGCCAGCATGGCCTTGCCCCGCTCCCACACCTGCGTCTCCAGATTGTCCGCGTGCGTGACCAGAATCTTCTCGGTCAAGGTCAGGGGACGTCCGAACTTCTTGCGCGCCTGAGCCACACGCTCGGGCATCTGTGAATACACGTTCTTGACGATATCGAGCGACATAATCTTCTCCTTAGAGTGCGATCTTTATGGGCGTCCGGTTCTGAGTGCTGAGTGCTGAGTGCTGAGTTTTGAGTTCTGAGTGCTGAGTTTTGAGTTCCAGCTCCACCAGTTGAGGCGTCGGCCCCGCGTCGGGCAAAACCTGGGACGTGAGAGCCCGGACGAGTTATTTCAGGG
>JBFKNO010000335.1:0-2948 GCA_041629275.1 Nitrospiraceae bacterium | reverse complement strand
GAGTCTTTTCATCACTTCGAGCCTGCCGCGTGAGGCGGTGGTCCGCTCGATGGGATAGAAAAGACTCCCGACCCCTTTTCCCGGAATCAGGAGGAGACCGCTTCCGAAGGCAACCAGCGGTCCAGCACGGACCGGAGTTTCTCCGACTTGACGGGTTTGTCGATGTAATCATCCATGCCTGCAGCCAGGCAGCGTTCCCGGTCACCGTCCATGGCATTGGCCGTCATCGCAATGATGGGAGTGTGATGCGTGACGCCTGACGCGTGACCGGTGTCGGAAGAGGACGACTCGCCCTTCTGCCTCTCTTCCGCCGGTTCCGCGTTCAGCCTACCGCGCTCAGCGTTTCTGATGGCGGCCGTCGCTTCGAATCCATCCATTTCTGGCATCTGGCAATCCATCAGCACGGCGTCATACCTTCCTCGCGACCACGCCTCCAGGCCCTCGCGGCCGTTATGCGCGACGTCGACGAGGTACCCCTGCTTCTCGAGCATCCGCACGGCGACCTTCTGGTTGACCGCGTTGTCCTCGATCACGAGGATGCGCCGCTTGACCGGTGCGGGCGACTGGGACGCGGATCCGGCGCCGTGCTCGCCCGATGCTTGCGTCGCCCCGGCCGCGCCTCGGGGGTCCGTGGGCGCGGCGGGTGGGTTGAGTCCCCACACCTGCGCCAGGCTGTCGGCCAGCATGGCCGTGCGAATGGGCTTGGCCAGACAGACCTGGAGGCCCGCCTGGCGCGCGACGACCTCATGGGCACGCTGCCCGAACCCGACGGCCATGATCAGAGGCACACCTGCCGTGCCCGGCGCGCTCGTGATCTCCTGCACGAGTCCCATGGCGCTCTTGTTCGGCAGCATGAAATCGATGATCACGGCATCCAGGTTCCGCTGTTTTCCTCCAAGGTCTTGAATGACCTCCAATGCCTCCTCCATACCCTTCGCCGCGCATGCCTCAACGCCCCATCGTCCGACCGTGGCGATAAGTGACGCGCAGACGGCGGGGCTGTCATCCACGATCAGGACGCGCTTGCCCCCAAACTGGTACGACGGAGAGGCGGACATGGACGTCTCAGCCCCGGCCTTGCGCAGGGGAACCACAAACCAGAAGGTGCTGCCGCTTCCGGGCCGACTGTCGACCCCGATCTGCCCCCCCATCAGCTCCACGAGCTCCTTGCAGATCGCCAACCCCAGCCCGGTTCCCCCGTACTTGCGGGTCGTCGAGCTGTCCGCCTGCGAGAATGCTTGGAACAGTTTCTCCGAAGCTTCACAACCGATCCCGATGCCTGTGTCGCGGACTTCGCAACGCAGGATCAAGTCGGGTGGGGGGTTGCCTTCTTGATCCGGCCCTTGGGGTCCGCTGGTCGCGGACCCGGTGCTGCCCGCCTTTTCCTCTTCGAGCCTCAGCTCGAGGACCACCTCACCTTGTTCCGTGAATTTCAGCGCATTCCCGATCAAATTGGTGAGGATTTGACGCAGGCGACCGGGATCGCCCATCAAGACTTGAGGGACATCAGGGGACAGGACCCCCACGAGCTCCACCCCCTTGCTCTGGGCGCGCTCGGCAAAGACACCGAGCTGCTCGTCCACCAACGCGGCGGGCTGGAATTCGATGCATTCCAGCTCCAGCTTGCCGGCCTCCATCTTCGAGACATCCAGGATATCGTTGATGAGCATGAGCAACGCCTCGCCGGATTGCTGGACCAGCTCCACGTAGGATCGCTGCTCCGGGGTCAGCTCGGTGTCCAGCAAGAACCCCGTCAACCCGATCACCCCGTTCATGGGCGTGCGCAGCTCGTGGCTCATGGTGGCCAGGAAGAACGCCTTGATGCGCGCGGCTTCTCCAGCCTGCTGGAGGGCCACCTCCAGCTCGACGTTGGCACGCTCCATTTGCTGCGCAAACTCCTGGAGATCGCGCTCTGCGCGCCGGATTTTCGACACATCGATCCCGTACGCGCGCACTTGCTCGCAGGAGGGAATCGGCGAGAAGACCCAGGAATAGGACACACCCTCGCGGGTGACTTCGATGCCGTGTTGATTCACGCCGGAGGTCAAGCAGCCGCGCACGATCTCGGGAGTATCCGGAGGCAGGATGGTGGGGAGGCCGGTCTCGTTGTACGTGAACCGCTCCAGCAGCTCGGTCATGGCCGGGTTGGCATAGAGCAGGTTGGCATCCGCATCCAGCTCCACGATCGGAAAGGGGCTCTCCTCCGGAATCGAGGCCAGCCGGATTCGATCGGCTTCCAACTGGAGCTGGTGGCTCAGGTCCCTGAGCGTGACCAGCGCGCCCAGGTCGCCGCCCGTCCCCAGCGGCACACACTTGTACTCGACCGACTTGGTCGCGCCGTCGCGACAGCGGATGTCGACCTGCGGGACCCAGACGGGCTGACCGCTCTTGAGGACGAAGGTGATCGGGCAGGCTGTCTTGTCGGAGCCATCGACGTGAAACGCGCAGTGAAGCAACTCATGCAGCGACTCCCCCTGCGCGCTGGCCTCCGTCCAGCCGAGGATCCGACCCGCTTCAGGGTTGAGGGCGACGAGGCGTCCCACCCTGTCGACGGCGCACACCCCCATCGTGAGGCTGTCGAGGAGCGCCCGGATGGGCATGCCATCCGTGCTCAGGATTCCCTTGGCCGGACGTTCGGCTTTCTGGGCTCCGTTCGCCATGACTCCGCCTGGCCTGAGCGCCGTCGGGGACGAGCCGACGCCGGGCCAGTCCGACTCCTTGCTCGACGCGGACGATCACTCACTCAGAAATGACTCCACTCGGACCTGCTCGAGGATGGGATCCAGGGCTTGGATGATCACACGCTCGGGCGAGGTGGGATCCTCGACGGCCATGTCCACCACCGGCGGAACCGGATACTCTCGTCCCTGAGAGTCCGAAACCATACGCAGCACCGGCTTGAGACGCTGCTCCGGATGAAGCGCGATGACGACCCCGCGCTCGCCGGT
>JBFKNO010000334.1:0-2961 GCA_041629275.1 Nitrospiraceae bacterium | reverse complement strand
CCGATCGAGCTGGGAAAGAACACCGCGCACCGGTTCTGCCGCGCCGCCTCCAGCACCCGGTAGAGCCCCCCCATGTTGACGCTCCAGGCCACATGCGGCTTCTCCTCCGCCACCGCCGAAAGCAGCGCCGCCAGATGGAAGATCGTCCCCACCTCGTACTTCCGAATTGCCTCCTGAATCTGGTGCTGATTCGTGACGTCCACGAACTCGAACGGCCCGTCGCCCTGAAGCTCCTCGGCCGGGACCATCCGGATGTCGGAGGCGACGACGCGATCGGCCCCGTAGCGTTCCCGGAGCGCCGGGACGATCTCCGAGCCGATCTGGCCCAGGGCGCCGGTAACGAGGTTTCGCTGCATAGGTGGTGGCAATGGTGGCCGGGGACGGGAGACGGTAGCTACGGTGCTGCCTGAAAGAGCGACTGTACTAGTGTTTGTCCACCCATTGCCCTCAAATCCCAGAAGCTCCAGTCCTCAAAGCTCTGATTCTCCAGCGCGGCCTACTCGCGGCGAATAAAGAGCATTCCATCGGTGCCTCGAGTACTAGGCACGAGCGCTCTGTCCCAATCCTCGGCAACCTGACCTCAGTACCCGCCTCCAGATTCGCCGATCGGCTGGATTCTCCGGTCTTCACGCACCATGTTGAGATCAGTTGTGCGCCGCCCGCCACGCCCTGACGATGGCAACGGCCTCAGTGAGATCTGCGACAACAACCGCCCTTCCGGCCAATCGCTCGGCTGCAAGACGGCGGCACGCTTCCTGATTCCACGGCTGACGGATCAGGATCCCCAATCGATCCTCCCCAGATGCGACGAACCGCTCCACGGCAGGACCGTAATCCTCTATCAGAACGTCTAGACCCACATGATTCTTGATTGTACTCTTCGCGTTGACGAATTCCTGATATGAGATTCCTATGCTGTCAAGCCATGCCTGTGTCCAGGCGTCAGAATTGGGACTCCGCGCTGTTGCCACTACGACTTGTCCAAGCCGTCCGAGTTCCTGGGACGCTTGACTTACGCCCGGATAGGCCTTGAGTCCTAGAACGTAATTCTCGTCCTCGAGAGCACTCTCAATTTCAGTCTTAATATCGCTTGTGCCTCTAGGGCCAATTATTGGGAGAGCCCACTCAGTTATGTCCTCGTACGAAAGCGATGTGCCAAACTTCATGTTCACACGCGGAAGAACTCCAGAAACTTGATCTGCCAAGACACCGTCGACATCGAGGCCAATGCGGACTCGCGGTGGTGCCGTTTCTTTGGCTTTCCTGCGGCGAGCGATTCTATAGGCAAGCATTAAGAGAGCTGTAATCGCGACGAAACTGAGATTTGTAGTCTTGGAGACTCCCCAATCTGATACGACTAGGCGATAAGCGAGGAACTGTAAAAAGTAGAGAGAACAGAACAAGAAAAGAAGTTTCCAGCGGCTCGCCACTTTCCCGTAGGTGAGGATTCTAGGAATCCCGGAGAGCAGGTACAGAAGAAAAACCAGGAAATATCCTATCAAGTGACGGCGAATGTCAGCTGTAGGAGATTCGCGAAATGGGGAAATAGAAAAAAGAAGATAGGTATAAACGACAACTATAAGGAGATCAGTAATCAATCGTAAGAGATCAAGCTGCTGATTGCGCCGGAGGGCGTGCAAGTGCATGAGGTAGGGGTTCAGCTCCATGGAGCGGTGGTAGTCGATCCAACTGAAGATCGTTGTCATGTAGACAACGGCAAGAGCAAGGAGGGCGAGAGAATGACGTGGCGCGAAGGGGTCGAGAACAAGGTCTTTGTATTCGAGAAGGCTAGTGGCAATGACGAGTGCGAAGACGAACTCGACGAGGCGAACGAGGTGGTCGGAGACGCGCGTAGGTGAGTTGAATGCGGACATTCGAGTCATTCGCTGCATATGGCTATGGCGACTGCTACAATGGGATATGTGAAGCCACCACTCCCTAGCGCGGAGGCGAGTTAGCGATGGTTGCGCCCTTCCGCTGGAGATCGGGGAGTAGGTTTAGCCGCCAGACGGCTTTGCCAACGAGCGCTTGGACCGTTCAACGAACTCGGCCGGCGGCATTCTCTCTAGCGTTACTTTATCGAAGAGGCTGCCCGCCTGCTTCATCAGGGTCTCGTGGGCGAGCTGAGAGTACGTGGGGTCAATCTCGACTCCGATACTGTTACGGCCGGCCTTCATAGCGGCGCGCATCGTCGTGCCGGTTCCTAGAAAGGGGTCCAAGACAGTGTCTTCGACAAAGGAGAACATGCGGACGAGGCGGAAGGCGAGCTCCGTGGGAAACGGCGCCGGGTGATCTTTCGTTGAAGCTCCCGTGATGCGCCAAAACTGCTGGAACCATTCTGAAAAGTCGCTCTTGGCAATCCTGGAGAGCTGCCGTTGGCGCTCCGAGGGCTTGCGGTAGCCGCCGGGTTTGCGCTGCATGAGAATGAACTCAATGTCGTTCTTGATGATCGCGTTCGGCTCGTAAGGCTTGCCTAGGAACTTGGAGCCGTTCTCGACCTCGTAGCTGGCGTTGGAAATCTTGTGCCAGATGATCGGATTCAGATTGTCAAAGCCGATCTTGCGGCACGCGACGGCAATGTCGGCATGTAGCGGAATGACCATATGACGACCGAAGCTCTTGCGGGAAAGGCACACGTCGCCGACCACGCAAACGAGCCGGCCACCGGGTACTAGGACTCGATACACACCGCGCCAAACCTGTCTCAGTTCCTCCAAGAACTCCTCGTAGTCACCAATGTGCCCCATTTGGCCAGGGTGGTCCCGGTACTCTTTGAGTGTCCAGTAGGGAGGCGATGTGACGACGAGGTGTATGCTCTCATCAGCGAGAAAGGACAAGTCACGAGCGTCACCTTGGACTAGGACGTGCGAGGACTGAAGGTGATCCGGGGGAGAATACTGGGCGTCGTCGATCGGCTCAGCGCTCCGGTCGACAGGTTCTAGCCCTTCGGCTTGCACATCT
>JBFKNO010000333.1:0-2997 GCA_041629275.1 Nitrospiraceae bacterium | reverse complement strand
CTGACTTTCCGTCCATCACCTCCACGGCCTTCTCCATCGCATCCTCGTGGGTCGACTCGAGCTCGCGATGGAACGTGAAATAGGTCATGTCCATCTTCGGGTACCGCTTCGCCTTGAGCGCCGTCAGGCCGGGAATCAGATGGTCCCACATCGTGATCGCCATGTTTTCGAGACCGAACGACGCGCCGAGCGCCTGGCAATGATTGCCGCTGCTGTAGAGGGCTTCCATGCCCTCGATGTAGGCCCGTGTGGAAGGCAGCATGGGACGGCCCATCGCGGCATGCACGTCGATGTTCACGGACCGGAGGAAATCCCGATAGAGCAGCTCGTGCCGATTCTTGGTGCGCCCCCCGCCCAGCTCGGAGTACAGCACGTTCGTCAATTCGTCCGCCACCGCTTCATCCTCGGTGTTGACCAGCTGCGCGACCAGAATTTTCGGGAAGAACCGTGCAAAGCTGTAGAATTCGATCGCAAACTCGTGGAACTCCTCGCTCGAGAGGGCGCCGGTCTTGAACCGATCGAGGTAGGGATTGTTGATCGCTCCGTGCTGCAACACGAACTGCCTGGTCTCCTGATAGAACGACATGACGTACCTCCTCGGAAATCAGCAGCACATCAGGTCATGCAACTGTCCTTCAATAATACACATTCCATATTACCCCTGCAAGCGCAGGATTATATTATGACATTCATTATTTTCAATATCTTATGATGATTCATCGAGAGGATCGAGGCAGCCAGCCCCCTCACCAAAGACCGTGCGTAATAAGAAAACTCTATTGCATGATAGATTTCCTTTGTTATACTGGAGTCGACCATGGAGGACGAATAGCGCGAGGAGTAAACCGAGCGTGGCTCCGGTCTCTGGGAGGGACACCATGAAGGAAGCGATGGGCATTGATCACGTGACACTTTGCGTCAAGAACCTCGACTCGGCCGAGTATCTGTTCACCAAGATTCTAGGATTCGAGGTCATCTGGTCAGCGCGCGACGTCGGGACGGATCGATCCAGCATGGACACGGTCGTGGTGCAACGGGGCAACGCGAAGGTGGCGCTCATGCAGGGCCGAGACAAGGCCGTGACCTCCCAGATCAATGACTTCATCCAGCGCTACGGCCCCGGCGTGCAGCACGTGGCCATGGAGGTGGACGATATCGACTCGGTCTGCAAGGAGTGGGAACGTCAGGGGGTGCGTTTCACCGGGCCCACGAAGGACGGGCGGGACGGCTTCGGTCCCCTCCGCCAGCGTTTCACCTATCCGCTGTTTCCAGGCTGCGGCGTCTTCCTGGAGCTCACCCAACGCAAGCACGGGAATGAGGCGGCGCAGACCTTCGTCAAAGGGACCGTCGAGGCGCTGTACAAGGACATCGAGCGTGATCAGGTCGGCGGGGTGGAACAAACGATCATCGATTATGAGACGCTCCCCCTGCCCTTCGAGGAAGAGCCGACGAACGCGAATCGTTAGCCGGGAAGGGAGCTCTTATTATAGAATGGGGGTGAGCCGGCTTGGCCTCCCGCAACCGGCGCCCGCCTCATCAGACGCACGGTGTTTTCCCTCTAGGAGGGAGGGCTATCATGTATCATCTTAAGAAGGGCGATCCGCCGAATCAGGCCCACGTCGACATCCCCAAAGGACTGTGCGAGGAAGAGCACGGGCGCCGTGGTTTTGGTGGCCCCTCGTCGCACCTCTACCGGCAACATCCTCCGACCGGCTGGGTCAGAATCGAGGGCCCGCTCCGGCCCCGTGCATTTTCCTGCCAGAGCCTTTCGACTCCGGATCAGCAGGGTGCAGACATGCGTCCGGTGGAGATTCTGGCCAGCCCGGACGCGACCGTTTCGGTTTCGCGCCGCACGACCTCCATGCCTTATTGCGTGCGCAACGCCGACGGGGATGAGGTCTACTTCATCCACCAGGGCCGCGGCACCTTCGAAACAGACTACGGGATCCTCCCCTACGAGCCGGGCGATTACCTCGTCCTGCCCAAGGGCACGACCTACCGGATCGTCGTCCACACCGGCCCGTCGCTCTTCCTCATCACGGAGACGCCGGTCCCGATCGAGCTTCCCGATCGGGGCCTCCTCGGGAACCACGCCTTGTTCGATCGCGGCGTGCTGACGACACCGGAGCTATCGGAGGGGGCGGCGGACGAAGCGGGGAAAGAATGGGAGGTGCGGATCAAGCGATGCGGGGAATACACCAGTGTGGTCTATCCGTTCTACCCGCTCGACGTCGCGGCGTGGAAAGGCGATCTCTGGCCGACCAAGTTGAACGTGCGGGACTTCCGGCCGGTCACCAGCCCGCGGTATCACCTGCCCCCGAGCGTGCACGCGACCTTCGTCGCCGGCGGTCTGATGATCTCGACCTTCGCGCCCCGACCCCTCGAGACGGACCCGCAGGCCCTGAAGGTTCCGTTCTACCATCGCAACATGGACTACGATGAGGTGCTGTTCTACCACTCGGGCACCTTCTTCAGCCGCGCCGGCATTCAGGCCGGGGCCCTGACGTTGCACCCGCAAGGGATCCACCACGGCCCGCACCCGAAAGCCGTGGAGGCGAGCAAGACGAAGATGGAGACGGACGAGGTGGCGGTGATGATCGAGTCATCGCGCCCCTTCACGGTGCGTCCGGAATTGGAGCACGCGGAGATCAAGGATTACGCCTTAAGCTGGAGCCGACCATGAAACTCGTGACATTTGCGGTCAAGACACCGATCGGAACATTCCAGCGGGTCGGCGCCCTGCACGGCGACGCCGGCTCGAGGATCATCGACCTGAACCTGGCCCACACGGCCATGCTGGCCGACCGCAAGGAGGCCCAACCCTACCGGTTGAGCAAAGCCATGGTGCCGCCGACGATGCTCGAGCTGCTCGAAGGCGGTCCCTCGGCCATGCAAGCCGCGCGAGACGCACTCGCGTTCGCGACGAGTCGGGGAGACACCGTGCAGGGACCGGAGGGCGAAACGGTCCTCTATGCGCGCGGCGCGGTGCGCGTCCTG
>JBFKNO010000332.1:0-3001 GCA_041629275.1 Nitrospiraceae bacterium | reverse complement strand
GTTCTTCATAATAAATTCTAACCGAAAATGCTGTTGACGCATCGCCTCAAATCTTGCCTCTCCCCCTGGGGGAGAGGCTACGGTGAGGGGGCCACCCTCACCCCAACCCTCACCCTCCCCTGGCGGGTGTGGGGGTTTGGGGGTGTTTGGAGCTGGATTCTTTCTCAGTGACCGCAACGATGGAATCGTGCACGATCCTGACCATGCGAACAAGCTCTTTCTCCGGTGTCGAGAGCGGCGGCATCAGAATGACGACGTTCCCGATCGGGCGGATGAGCAGGCCCCGCCGCCGGGCTTCGAGGGCGACGGCGTGCCCGATCCGCGCGACGAGCGGGTAGGGCGTCTTCGTCGCCTTGTCCTGTACCAGCTCGATGCCCACCATGTACCCGCGCCGGCGAATGTCTCCCACGTGAGGCCGCCGCGCGAGGGGCGCGAGCCCCCGTCGCAGGAGTGGCTGGCCTCGCCTGACGCGCGCCAGGGTGCGCTCCTGCCGGAAGAGCTCCAGGCTCGCCAGGGCGACCGCGCAGGCCAGGGGATTGCCCGTGTAGCTGTGCCCATGAAAGAAGGTCTTCCATTCGTGGTAGTCGCCGAGGAACGCGCGGTACACCTTCTCGGTCGTGAGCGTGGCGCCGAGCGGGAGGTACCCGCCCGTCAGGCCCTTGCTGATCGCCATGAGGTCCGGCGTGATGCGCTCGTGGTCGCAGGCGAAGAGGCGTCCGGTGCGGCCGAATCCCGTGGCCACCTCGTCCGCGATGAGCAGCACCTTGAATCGGGTGCAGAGGGCGCGGACGCGCGCCAGGTATCCGGGCGGCGCGGTCACCATGCCAGCGACGGCTTGCACCAGGGGCTCGATCACGACGCCGGCGATCTCCTGCTGTCGCGCCCGCAGGAGCCGCTCGAGGGGCTCGAGACAGGCCATGCGACAGGACGGGTAGGTCAGTTTGAGCGGGCACCGGTAGCAGTAGGGCGCGTCGATCTCGGCGGTGGGAAAGCAGAGCGAGCGAAAGCGTTCCTGGAACAGCCCGGTGCCGCCCACGCTCATCCCTCCCACCGTGTCGCCGTGGTACGCGAGCGTGAGATGGACAAAGGTGCGCTTGCCCGGGGCACGCGGCTTGCGCTGCTGCCAATACTGCACGGCCATCTTCAGCGCGACTTCCATGGCCGTCGAGCCGTCGTCGGAATAGAACACACGGGTCAGCCCCCGCGGCGCGACGCGCACGAGCGCGCGGGCCAGCTCGATCGCCGGCGGATTCGTCAGGCCCAGGAAGCTGCTGTGCGCGATCCGGCCCAACTGCCTGCGCAGGGCGCGGTCCAGCGCGGGGTGCCGGTGGCCGTGGACGTTGACCCAGATGGAGGAGACCCCATCCAGGTAGCGCCGGCCAAGGGTATCGACCAGGTAGGGGCCCTTGCCACGTGCGATGATCACGGGCTCCTCCCGCTCCCACTCGCGCATCTGGGTGAAGGGGTGCCACAGGAACCGGCGATCCCATTCGGCCAGGAGGCCGGTCCGACGTGCAAGAGTGGCGGTCTGTGCTCGCTTGGCCACGCGGGGCTCGGGGTTTCTCGCGGCGCCGTGATCACTCGTGGGCATGGCGCGGCATGCGTGAAGGCGGATTATAATGGCGCGGAGAATTCTTTGACAACCTCAGGACGAGCCAATATAATAACGAGGTTTGGACTGGAATGAATCAAAATTTGCAGCGCTACATCCGTAACTTCTGCATCATCGCCCACATTGATCACGGAAAATCGACCCTCGCCGACCGGTTCCTCGAGCTGACGGGAGCCATCTCTGCACGGGAATTCCGGGACCAGTTGCTCGATGCCATGGATCTCGAGCGAGAGCGTGGCATCACCATCAAGGCGCACGCCGTGGCGCTGCGCTATCAAGCCAAGGACGGCCAGACCTACGCGCTCCACCTGATCGATACGCCGGGCCACGTCGACTTTTCCTACGAAGTCTCCCGGAGCCTCGCGGCCTGCGAGGGGGCCGTGCTGCTCGTGGACGCCAGCCAGGGCGTGGAGGCGCAGACCATCGCGAACGTGCACTTGGCCATGGCGAATGATTTGACGATCATTCCCGTCATCAACAAGATCGACCTGCCCAGCGCGGACGTCGAGGCCGCGAAGCACCAGATCCACGATGCCCTTGGGCTGGACGCGGATGACGCGCTCCTGGTGAGCGCCAAGGAGGGGCGGGGAGTCGTGGATGTGCTCGAGGCGGTGGTCAGCCGCATTCCGCCGCCGGGCGGAGATCCCGCCAAGCCCCTGAAAGCCCTGCTCTGTGATTCGTGGTTCGACAACTACCAGGGGGTCGTCGTGCTGACCCGCGTGATCGACGGCGAGATCCGACCGGGCATGAAGATTCAAATGATGTCCACCGGCGGGATCTTCGAGGTGGAGAACGTGGGGCAGTTCACCCCCAAGCGCACGAAGGCGGATGCGCTGGGCGCGGGGGAGGTCGGGTACATGTGCGCCGGGATCCGCGAGGTGGCGGATACCAAGATCGGCGACACGATCACCGATCCGCTGCGCCCGACGGACCGCGCGCTCCCGGGGTACAAGGAGGTCAAGCCGCTTGTCTTCTGCGGCTTGTACTGCACGGATACCGCGAAGTACGAGGACCTGCGCGATGCGCTGCAGAAGCTCCGCTTGAACGATTCCTCCTTCGTCTACGAGCCCGAGACGTCCCTCGCCCTGGGCTTCGGCTTCCGCTGCGGCTTTCTCGGCTTGCTCCACATGGAGATCATCCAGGAGCGGCTCGAACGGGAATACAAGCTCGACCTGATCACGACCGCCCCCACGGTGGTCTACCGGGTCATGGACTCCAAGGGCGAGGTGCTGGACATCGACAATCCCGCCAAGCTGCCGCCGCCCCAGGAGATCGAGGGGTTCGAGGAGCCGTTCATCCGCGCGACCCTCATCATGCCCGAGCGCTACGTCGGCAACGTGCTCGGGTTGTGCCAGGAGCGGCGCGGCGTGCAGGAAAGCCTCCAGTACC
>JBFKNO010000331.1:0-3020 GCA_041629275.1 Nitrospiraceae bacterium | reverse complement strand
CTCCATCTTTTCTGCGATTCCTGGATTCCCGCTTTCGCGGGAATGACGGAACACACTTTCCCGGGGCATGCCTGCGGAATTCCGTCCGGCGAAGGCAGGGCTCACTTCTTTACCCTCTCCCCTGGGGGGAGAGGGGAGGGTGAGGGGGGAGGAGAGCAGACGGTGAGGAAGCGCGAGCCCCGCGCAGCGTTCAGGACTGCGCGTCCTTGTACTCTTCCAGCCACGCCATCTGGATGGCTTCGAGGACACCCTCGCTGGATTTCTTGGGGTCGTCCTTGAATCCCGGCAGGGCCGTGACCCAGGCGTGCAGGTCCGTGAAGCGCACGGTCAGGGGGTCGACGTCGGGATGGGCCTCGTGCAGTTGAATGGCGAGATCTTCCGTATCGTTCCAGGTCAAGTCCATGGGTGTCATGCCTCCGGTCGGTGACATCTCGCCGGCAGGCTCACAGGATACCGTGCCGGCATCGCATCGGATTCGTCAGCTCACGTCGGACACTTTCTTGTCCTGAAGCGCCTGCTTCAACGAGCTGTCCATGAGCTCCTCCGCGAGGTGGTGCGTCGCCTTTTCCACGTCCTGGATGCGGGCGCGAATCTCGCGGTGATCGTCCTTCCCCTTGGCGTCCTCCAGCGCCGACAGCGCCGCCTTGATCGCGCTCGTCTCCTCGGCGCCGATCAGAGCGCCGCCCAGCTGGAACGCCTTCGCGGTCGCGCGGACAATGGCGTCGGCTTCGGTGCGGGCCTCGATGAGCTGGCGCTCCTTCAAATCCTCGGCCGCGAACTTGAACGAGTCCTCGATCATCCGCTCGACTTCCTCGTCGCTGAGCCCGTAGGAGGGCTTGACCTCGATCGACTGCATCTCGCCGGTTCTGACGTCCTTGGCCGTGACGTTCAGGATGCCGTTCGCATCGATGAGGAAGGTGACCTCGATCCGCGGGATGCCCGCGGGCAGGGGCGGCACCTTGAGCTGGAAGCGCGCCAGGCTCCGGTTGTCCTTGACCAGCTCCCGCTCGCCCTGCAGCACGTGAATGTCCACGGAGGTCTGGCCGTCCACGTAGGTCGTGAACATCTCCTTCGCCGTCGTCGGGATGGTCGTGTTCCGGTGGATGAGCGAGCTCATCACCCCGCCCAGGGTCTCGATGCCCAGCGAGAGCGGCGTGACGTCGAGGAGCAGCATGTCCTGGGTACCCCCGCCGAGAATATCGGCTTGCACCGCGGCGCCCAGCGCCACCACCTCGTCGGGGTCCAGCTCGCTGTGGGGAGTCTTGCCGAAGAGCTCCTGCACGCGCTGCCGGATCACGGGCATGCGGGTCGATCCCCCGACCAGCACCACCTCGTCGATCTGCGCCGGCTTGAGGCCCGCGTCCTTCAACGCCGCACGGCAGGGCGCGATCGTCCCCTCGACGAGGTCGCGCGTCAGGGCCTCCACCTCGTCACGCGTGAACTCGCGCGTGAAGCGGCCCTTGCCGCCGGGCAGCTCCAGCGAGACCGTGGTCTTCTGCTCGTCGGACAGCTTGATCTTCGTCCGCTCCGCCTCCAGGCGGACGGTCTGCATGGTCTCCGGGTCCTGCCCCAGGTCCAGGCCGTGCTGCCGTTTGACCTCGTTCAGGATCACGTCGACGATGGCGCGGTCGAAGTCGTCTCCGCCCAGGTGCGTGTTGCCGTTCGTGGCGAGCACTTCGAAGATGCCGTCCTTGAGCTTGAGGATCGAGATATCGAAGGTCCCGCCGCCGAGGTCGTAGACCGCGATGGTCCCTTGTGTCCGCTGTTGAAGGCCGTAGGCCAGGGAGGCGGCGGTCGGCTCGTTGATGATGCGCAGCACCTCGAGGCCGGCGATCATGCCGGCGTCCTTCGTGGCTTGTCGCTGGCTGTCGTTGAAGTACGCGGGAACGGTCACCACCGCCTTGCGGATCTCCTCGCCCAGCTCCGCCTCTGCGCGCTGCTTCAGCTCTTTCAGGATCATGGCGGAAATCTGGGGCGGGGAGTAGGTCTTGTCGCCGATCTTGATGCGGATGACCCCGCCTTGCTCGCTCAGCTGGTAGGGGAAATATTTCAGCTCCTCCGTCAGGTCCTCCAGGCTCTTGCCCATGAACCGCTTGACGGAGTAGATCGTGCGTTCGGGGTCCTTGATCAAGAACTCCTTCGCCGCGTCCCCCACGATCAGTCCGTTGTCGGTGAGGGCGACGACGGAGGGGACGAGCGCCCGGTCGTGCTTGCCGCGTATGACGGTGGGCGTGCCGTTCTCCATATAGGCGATCAGCGAGTTCGTCGTGCCGAGATCGATGCCAACGATGCGTGTCATGCTAGCTCACCGTTTCCGCCAAATCGTCCACGATGTTCCGCAGGTAGGTTCGGTTCGAGAGGATCTCCCGCATGTCGTGGAGGACCTTGGTCCTCTGGTCCTGCACGGCCGGGTCCTGCGCCTCCTGGCTCTGCAGCTGGTCCCATTCGCCGAAGAGCTGGAAGAGACGGGCCTCCATCTCCTCCTGCCGCTGCTCCAGCGCGTCGCGGTCGGCCAAGATCTTTTTCCGCAGCTCCGCCTTCCGGCTGGATTCGTCCCCGGCGGGGAGGGACCGGAATTCCTCCAGGGCCTCCTGCAGCTCCAGGATTTCCTCGAAGAGCTCAGCCGGCGGGGTGCTCCGGATGTCCTTGGCCGAGCCGGCCTCCAGCCGCACCAGATACTCCGCGCGGCTGATCGGATCCTTGAGCGTCCGGTACGCCGTGTTGAGCAGGGCGGAGTTGCCGAGGCTGATCGCCTGCTCGGTTTCGGTCTGGTTCTGAAAAAAGTCCGGGTGGAACGTCCGGCTGAGCTCGTAATACTTTTTCTCGACCGCGTCCTGATCGATGGTGAGGAGCCGGGGGAGGCCCAGGCACGTGAAATAATCCAGCTCCTTGGACAGGGGCTGGACCTTGACGCACTGCTGGCAGAAGTATTCGCCCGTCATCTCCGACTGGCAGTGCCAGCACATGCTCCGCGCCATCTGCAGCTCGCGGCGGCCGGCTGTGCGGTGGGTGTGCTCCAT
>JBFKNO010000330.1:0-3024 GCA_041629275.1 Nitrospiraceae bacterium | reverse complement strand
TTTCTCCTCGGCGTCACCGTGAACTCCGAGGCGGCGGCCGAACGAGTGAAGCCCCGCATCGGGTTTCTCCCGCAGGGTCTCGGCCACAACCTCTATCCGGAATTGTCGGTCGAGGAAAATGTCGATTTCTTCGCGCGGCTGCGATTGGTCCCGGATGACGACCTGGCCGCCCGGAAGGCGAGGTTCCTCGCCATGACGCGGCTGGACCGCTTTCGCGATCGCGCGATGAAGCATCTCTCGGGCGGGATGAAGCAGAAGCTCGGCCTGGTGTGTACGCTCATCCACGAGCCGAAGCTCGCGATTCTCGACGAGCCGACCACGGGCGTGGACCCGGTCTCGCGCAGGGATTTCTGGGCCATCCTGAACGAGCTCCTGCACGAGCGCGCCATGACCGCCCTGGTCTCGACGGCGTATATGGACGAAGCGGCCCGGTTTCACCGGCTGTCGTTCATGAGCGAGGGCCGCATCCTGGCCTCGGGGACCCCCTCGGAGCTTCACGCACGAGCCCCGGGCGTGCTCGTGACGTTCGAAGCCTCGCCCCAACAGGAGGCGCTCGCCCGGCTGAAGCGGGTCTTCCATCAGGTCGAGGCGGTCGGCCGGCGGCTGCACGTCTTCTCCGATGCCGCCGATTCGTCCGCGGCCGCGCGCGAGGTCGAGGAAAGCCTGGGTGACATCAGCCCCCGGCAGGTCGAAATGGAGGAGCCCGACCTCGACGACGTGTTCGTGGCGCTGCTGCTCCGGGCGGGCGGGCGCGCTCGGGTTGAGGATCGCTTAGAGCCTGACGCCCCGCGCGCCTTGTTCGACCAGGGGGAGGGGGCAGTGACGGGACCCGTTCGCGACGGCCCGGCCATCGAGGCCCGGGACCTCGTGCGCGATTTCGGCTCCTTTCGCGCCGTCGATCGTGTCAGCTTCACCGTGCCGGGGGGGACCATTTTCGGCCTGCTCGGCGCCAACGGTGCGGGCAAGACCACCGTCATCAAGATGCTGACCGGCATCCTGCACCCCACGGGAGGGCAGGGATCCATCGCCGGGGCAGACATGCAGCGCGCGGGCCACGCCATCAAGCAGCGGATCGGGTACATGTCCCAGGCCTTTTCCCTGTATCTGGATCTGACGGTCGTCGAGAACATCCGGCTCTTCGCGGGCATCTACGGCCTCGGCAAAGGGGAACGCGACGACCGCCTCGACTGGATCGTTCGCCTGGCTTCGCTCGATGGCTATCAATCCACCCTGACGGGCAGCCTGCCCATGGGCGTCCGCCAGCGTCTCGCGCTGGGATGCGCGCTGGTGCACCGCCCCCACGTGCTATTCCTCGACGAACCCACGTCCGGGGTGGATCCCATCGGGCGACGCCTCTTCTGGGAGATTCTGGGACGGCTCGCGCGGGAGTCGGGCGTGGCCATCCTTGTGACCACGCACTACCTCATCGAGGCTGAGCATTGCGACCACCTGGCGCTGATGCACGCCGGGCGTGTCGTGGCGACGGGATCGCCGGCGGAGATGAAAGACCAGGTCGAACGCGAGGCCGGACACCTGCTCGAGATCGTCACGGACGATCCCGTCCGGGCGATGGCGCTGCTCGACCAAGAGGGCTTCGGCGGGGCGGCCCTGTTCGGCACCCGACTCCATCTCCTCTCCCCGGACCCCGAGCGCGACATCGACGGGATCCGCCGCGCCCTCACCGCCGCCGAGGTGGCCGTCCGGTCGGTCAAGCCGAGGCGCCTCAGCCTCGAGGACGTGTTCGTCCATCGCATCATGCGGCTGGAGCGGGAAGATCGCGCCACGGTGCAGGGGGCATCGCGATGAATCTCAGGCGTATTCTTGCCCTCATGTCGAAGGAATGGCGGGAGACCGTGCGGGACCGCATGTTCCTGTCGCTCGCCTTCCTGCTGCCGGTACTCTGGATGCTGGTCTTCGGATACGGGCTCGTCCTCGATGTCGAGAACGTGTCCTTCGCTGCGCTCGATCGGGACCGCAGTGATCTGAGCCGCGACTACCTGTACCGGTTCATCGAATCACGCTATTTCAGCTTCGAGGGCTACCTGGACAGCGAACAGGCGGTAGATCCCCTGCTGCAGAGCACCCGGGTTCGCGCCGTGATCATCGTACCCGAGCAATTCCAGGAGCGGTTGCTCGCCGGCACCCCCGTCCACGTGCAGACGCTCCTCGACGGGACGTTTCCGCTGCACACGGACATCACCAAGGGCTACGTGATCGCGATCAACAACGCGTTCAACGAGGAGCTCCTATCGGCTCACCTCAGCCAGACCCGCGGGATTCGACCGGAAGACGCGCAAACGCTGATTCGCCCGCTCACCCTCGAGGTTCGCTACCTCTACAACGAAGAGGTGCGCAGCGCGTGGTCCATGGTCCCGGCGCTCGTGATGCTCACGCTCATGATCTCCTCGCCCATGCTGACGGCCTTGGGGGTGGTGCGGGAGAAGGAGAGCGGGTCCATTTACAACATTTACAGCTCCACGGTCAGCCGGCCGGAGTTCCTCATCGGCAAGCTGTCACCCTATGTCCTGATCTCCATGATCAACGTCGTGGTCCTGTGGTCGTTGGCGGTCGCGCTCTTCGGTGTGCCGTTTAAGGGCAGCATCAGCTTCTTTCTCGCTGCATCATTCCTGTTCGTCCTGTGCAGCACCGGCATCGGGTTGCTCATCTCGCTGCTCGTGCGCACGCAAATGGCCGCGCTGATCATCACCATTGTCATTGCGACCGTGCCCACGATCCTCTTCTCCGGCATGTTGGTGCCGGTCTCCTCGCTGGGTCGCGGCGCCCAGATGCAGGCCCACCTGATTCCGGGGACGTATTACACGAACATCCTGCGCGGGACCTTCCTCAAGGGAGTCGGGCTGGATATCCTCTGGACGGACGTATCGGCGCTCGGCATCTACGCCGCGGTCCTGGCAGGGATTGCGCTCCACCTCTTTATCAAGAGGCCCCACGCATGAGGGGCGGGGGATCGTCAACGCGCCTGCGGACCTGGTGGCGGCGCCTTCTCGCAATGACACACAAGGA
>JBFKNO010000329.1:0-3042 GCA_041629275.1 Nitrospiraceae bacterium | reverse complement strand
GGCCGCAAAGTGCGTGGTCACCCGCTCCTCGACAATGAGGTCCTGCCCGGTTTGTCTCTCCTCGTTCTCGCCGAGCAGCAGGTTCGGTAGGTAGAAATAGCGCAGGAGCAACCCGGTCTCCGGCGTGAAGGCGTGCGTGGCTTCAACACCCAACGAGAGGTGGTTGAACTCGGGATGAATGGCAAACAGAAATCCCTGTGCCCTCACAGCGAGGTCCGTGTGGCCGAATCTGCTGTCGAAGTCGTTCGCGACCTGCAAGACCGGCTCGTACACCATGTCCGGCCCGACGCCAAACACGGAGTCGTCGAGAGCCGGCTGGGTCGGGTCTTCGTCACGGGCGAGGCGCCGGGTCGCCGAGAACAGGGCCGCGTCATCGGTACCATACAGGGCGCTTTCGACGGTTCCCGACCACTCGCCTCGCGCAGGCGGGGAGCAACTGACCCACGCGACAGTCATGACACAACAGAACAGTGCGAGCGCTCGCGCCTGCCGGTGCAAGACCTGTTTCATCCGCCGGCAACCAGGGCACGGCCCGAACGCGTGGTTCTCCCTCTGGTCACCCTGCCCCCTCGTCTTCATCCCAGATTACCCCCGAGGCACCACAGAGAGAAGAGCGCATATGGATTCGGCGTCAGCGACGCGAAACCAGTAGCGCCAAAAGCGGCAGGAACAACCAGATCGCGACGGCCAGCGTGACGTTGAAGAAGGCGATCAGGATGGAGCCCAGCGCGAACAGGGGTCCGGGATAGGTCGCGAACCAATTCGGTGCTGTCCACCATTGGGGCGTCTCCGCACTCTGCCATTCAGGCCTCTTCGCGACGTAGCGATGCATCAGCAGCAACGACAAGCCGGCAAGCCCCACTGACCCGGAGAACAGGATGACCGCGAGGGAATCGTCTTCGTACTGTCCGAACAGCGAAGCGGTGTAGGGAGTCAAGGACACAAGAAGGATATGGAAGAAGTTGAGCCCGACTGTCGTGGTGTCGCAGCGCTCGAGGAATCTGAAGATGGCGTGATGCCGGATCCAAAAGACGGCAATGATTACAAAGCTGATCAGGTAGGACAGGAAATTGGGGACGCGCTCGATCATGTCGCGAATGAGTTGCGCCTCGGTCAGGTCGGGAGCCTCAGGAGCCTTGAGATCGAGCACCAGCAGTGTAATCACGATCGCATAGACCCCATCGGTGAGTGCGCAGAGCCGTTCCGTTTTGCTGGTTTGCCCGCCAACGAGACTTTCTCTGAGAGACATAAGCGATAGCCTCCGTCGATCACTAGCTCAGCTTGCGCCACATGTCCGTCCGCTTAAGACGGCCTGAGCGCTCAGGCCGCGACGTGCACGCGACCCCTGGCCTCGTTTTTCAACACCCAGAGCCCCCCGACAGCGAGAAGCAATTCCGCGCTCAGGTAGAGAAGCAGCAGCCAGTGGGGTGTCCCATCGACCACGATACTGACGAATCGTCCCAGAGCCAGACCGCCCATGAAAAACACGACCGAGACAACCGCCGCGTGCATGTGTGGGGGCTGAAAGGCCGCATAGAGCCAGAAGCCTGCCATCCCCCAATAAAGAAACATCACCCCCCGGAACATATGGATGAGATTGACAGTGTCGACAGGAAAACCGAAGAGCTTTGGTAGGAGAATTCCTGGAACGATTCCGTAAGAAAGACCGACCATCGACAGTCCGACGGCTGAAACGATGAGGAACCCCCTCTTCATCCTGTTGCCCTTCGCTTCATGATCCTTCTAGTTCCTCGTCTTCGAACGGCAGAGCCATCCAAGATGCTGCGTCGTGACAACGCCCCGGGGCTCAGCCGGCGCACCCCTGCCACCAGTCGCTGTCGGCATCAACCAACTGTTTCTATCCAAATGTCCATCACTAAAGCATGAACTGCCTAGGGAGCAAGGTAAATTTCGACGAAGCACCCGTGAAAAGATTGATAAAAACTCGTGGACGTCTTGTTTTAGGGGTTGAATCTTGAGGGCCATTTATGGTTACTATCAAAAATTGTGCAAAATTCTGCTATAAATTAAAAACAAAACTTAGGTAAAAAAGCGTAGCACGACGCCATGCAGAGAGGGGGCCAAATGAATTGGTTCAGGGTTTTTCTCGGAGGAATGATCCTTCTGCTGCTTCTCACACCCGCACTCGCGGCCGCAAAGGCGGAGCAACCCAACATTCTCATCATCTGGGGTGATGATATCGGGCAAAGCAACCTCAGCGCCTACACGAAGGGGATGATGGGCTACCGCACCCCCAACATTGACCGCGTCGCGAAGGAGGGCATGCTCTTTACCGACTACTACGCGGAGCAGAGTTGCACCGCCGGGCGCGCGGCCTTCATTACGGGGCAGAGTGTCTTCCGGACCGGCCTCAGCAAGGTGGGCCTGCCGGGTGCCGACATCGGCCTTCGGAAGGAAGACCCTACCATCGCCGCGCTACTCAAGCCGCTGGGGTACGCGACCGCTCAATTCGGCAAGAACCATTTGGGCGACAAAGATGAGTTTCTGCCGACGAACCACGGGTTCGACGAGTTCTTCGGGAACCTCTACCACCTGAACGCCGAGGAGGAGCCCGAGCTGCCCGACTATCCCAAGGACCCCGCCTTCCGCAAGAAGTTCGGCCCCAGAGGCGTGATCCACAGCTTTGCCGACGGCAGAATCGAAGATACCGGGCCCCTGACCAGGAAGCGCATGGAGACCATCGACGACGAAACCGAAGCCCGGGCGAAAGCATTCATCGAGCAACAGCACAAGGCCGGCAAGCCGTTCTTTGCCTGGGTGAATTTCACGCACATGCACTTTCGGACCCACACCAAGCCCAAGAGTGTGGGGCAGTCCGGACGCTGGCAGTCGCCCTACCACGACACCATGATCGATCATGACAGAAACGTCGGCCGGGTCCTCGACAAGTTGGATGAGCTGGGTATTGCGGGAAACACCATTGTGATGTACGGGACCGACAACGGTCCGCATATCAACACGTGGCCCGACGGCGGAATGACGCCCTTCCGCAACGAGAAGAACTCCAATTGGGAAGGGGCC
>JBFKNO010000328.1:0-3100 GCA_041629275.1 Nitrospiraceae bacterium | reverse complement strand
GGCGGTGGAGGAGACCATGCCCCCGATCACGCCGGTCGCCGCCAGGCTCTTGCCTTCGCTCATGAACCGGGAGGCGATGTATCCCACGAAGCTGATGCCCGCGATCAGCGCCACCATGAGCCCGATGTTGAACGGGTTGAGGACGTCAAAGGGGCCCAGTGTGCGGTTGGGAAGCAGAGGTAGAAGCACCAATGCCAGGATGACGAACTTCGCGGTCGCGTAGAGGTCGTCGGCGGAGATTTGCTTGACGGCCTGATGCAGGGGCTCCTTGAAGGAGAGGAGGGCCATCACGACCGCCGCGCTGGCGACGATGAGAATGTAGCGCTCACCCGTCGCGAGCGGGAGCCCGGGGAGCAGCGCCAGGACGCCGAGCAGGAAGGTGACGAGCGCAGCGACCTCCGTCGTCACCCCGGGGGAGCGGTCTTTGACAGCTTCTTGGTAGTAAGCGGCACCCAGAAAGACCCCGACCACGAGCAAGGCGCCGACGACGACGCCGACGCCGATGGTGGACGCGAGAAAGGCCGACAGGGCGCCGGCCAGCGCAATGAGCGGAAAGGTGCGGACGCCGCCGATGCGTCGGTGTCCACCGGACTGTTCCCGCTCCAGCCCGATCAAGGCGCCCGCCGCCAGGGCGATCAAGAACCCGAGAAAGATCTCCTCGAAGGAGAGAGAAGCGTTGGTCGTCTGCTCATTCATGAGAAGAAGGTAATTGGGTAACTCGGTAATTGGGTAATTGCGGGAGGAGTCAACTCCCTGGCCTGACCAGTTACCGAATTACCCAGTTACCCATTTACGGTCTTTTCCCGCTATGATGCAAGCCACTCCGGCTTGGCCAGAAGGATGATCCCCAGCGCCAGTATCACCAGGCCGCTCATCAGCTTGAGCCAGCGTCCCGCTCGCTCCTGAAGCTTGTGGTGTTGCAGCGTGACGACCGCCAGCGTGACCATCACGGCATCGTCGAGAATGTACGCGAGGTTGTAAAGTCCGAGATATCCATAGTAGCCCCACCAGGGCAGCTCGCGCGCGACTAGAATATGCGTGTACAAGGCCGGGAAGCCCGCCGTGCATAGGAGCTCGACCGTGTTGACGAGCGCGGCCAGCAGTACCACACCGATCAGTGCGCCCGCCAGATTCTCCGCCTGCATGATTCGGCGGACGCGCGCGTAGATGTCGGGCTTCGCGGATGCCGGGATCGAAAGCGACGGGCCGGCCCCGAGCGCAAGGAAGTCCTTCAGGTTGAACAGGCCGATCAGCAACGCCAGGCTGCCGAGCACCACCTGGAGGGATCGCGAGAAGCCGATGATCCAGAAGATGTTCAGCCACGCGGCCATGAACGCGAAATAGACGAGGCCGCTCATGAGCACGAAGGTGCCCGCGATCAGTGCCATCCGGGCTCGATTGCGCAGGTTCACCAGGATCGACAGCAGGAAGAGCAGCACCCACATGGCGCAGGGATTGAAGCCGTCGAGCAGACCGAGGGCCAGCGTGAACAGGGGGAGCCCGATCCGGCGCGCGTCGAGCCGCCCGAAAAGCGAGGTCTCGACCTGCTCCTCGGCGGCGCGCGCGCCCGCGGGCGGCGGCCGGGGTTCCAGCAGCGTCCTGATCCGATCTCCCGTCGTGTCCGGGCCGCCGAAGCCGACGATCAACTCGTCTTTGAGATAAAAGGTGGGCACCCCGACCGTCCGGTAACCGAACCGGGCGGACAGCTCGTGCAGCCGGTCGATCGCCTGAGGATCGTCGTCCACGTTGCGAATGAGGACGGTGAGCTCGGGGCGCTCCACCTGGAGCTGCTCGAGGAAGAGCTTGGCGGCGTGACAGTGCGGACAGCGCGGGCTCGCGAAGACCTCGATGTCTGGAGGGGGCGGGGATGGCCGGTCGGCAGGGGAGGAGGGAGCGGGTGCCAGGAGGAACCACGCGCAGAAGCCGAGCGCGCAGAAATGGCTTGATCGACGCCGCGGAGGCCCTTGCCCCGGCGGTGAGGCGGTGCCTCGTTCTGCTTCAGCCGAGGGCATCGAACGGCGCCACCGTTCGAATGTAGGAGAGGACGTCCCGGATCTGCTCGTAGGTCATGCGGCCCCGCCATCCGTGCATGGGCGTGAACATGACGCCATGGTAGATCGGGATGAGCAGCTCCCAATCCGTCTTGGCGCGAATCTCAGGCGACCGTAAGTTTGCGGGTGGGAGGATCAAGGATCCCGCCTCTGGTCCGTTGCCCTCGAGCGTCTCACCGTGACACCGCAGGCAATGCTGGGTATAAAGAAGCCGTCCGTTCTCCGGATCGCCGCGCTCGCTCTGCGCCTGGACCCAGGAGCTGCCGACCACCAGGAAACATAGAGCCGCCCCGATGATGAACCCTCTCATGTAAGAGCCTCTCTGAATGGTGTGCGTCGATACTGCTGCGGCCTGCCCCGGTTCTTCGTCGGTCTTCGCCCTTCGCCCCGCCGGCCAATCTATTTCGCCTTGATGTCGATGGCGCGCGGCTTGGTTTTCTCCGACTTGGCGACATGTACCTTGAGCACGCCGTCCTCGTACTGTGCATTGACCCGGGTGGGATCGGTGTCTTCGGGCAAGCTGAAGCTCCGGCTGAAACGCCCGTAGGCCCGTTCCACACGATGGTACCGCTTTCCCTTCTCCTCCTTTTCGAACTTGCGCTCGCCGGTGATGGTCAGCACGCCGTTGTCGACCGACAGCTTCAAGTCCTCCTTCCGGACCTCCGGGGCCTCGACCTTGATCAGGTATTCCTTCTCGTCTTCGACGACGTCCACCAGAGGCGCCCACTCGGCCATCGCGAGGGCTTCACGTCGCTCGCCTTCCCTCCGGACCGGTGCGCGTCCGAGCAAGCTCGACAGCCGCTGCTGCAAGTCTTCCAATTCTCCCAGAGGATCCCAACGTGTTGGAAGTGCCATGGCGATACCTCCCTCGAATAAAGAGCCACAGGGTTTCAAGTTCCAGGTTCCGGTCCTGTTACGCGTTACCGCTTTGCCTCCTGACCACCCAGTCCACTTTCTTCGTGATGATGGCCAAGGGAGTGCGCCTGGACCCGGTGACCGCAGGCCGGGCACCGCCAGGTGACCGCGTGGCGCGGGCCGCCCTCGTCGAG
>JBFKNO010000327.1:0-3110 GCA_041629275.1 Nitrospiraceae bacterium | reverse complement strand
CGTCATTCCCCAGCTCAAGGGCAAGATGGACGGGCTGGCGATCCGCGTGCCCACCCCGAATGTGTCGCTGATCGATCTGACGGTGACGACGGACAAGGACTGCGACGCGGCCTCCGTCAACGAGGCCTTCCGGCGCGCGTCTGCAGGTCCCCTCAAAGGCATTTTGGCCTATTCGGAAGAGCCGATCGTCTCGGTCGACCTCGTGGGCAATCCGCATTCGGCCATCCTCGACGCCCCGCTCACCACCGTCCAGGAACGGCGTCTCGTGAAAGTCATGGCGTGGTACGACAACGAGTGGGGATACTCGTGCCGCGTGCGCGATCTGGTCAAGCTGATCGCCAGCAAAGGTGCGTGAGCCCAGCCTCCCCGGCTCGACCGGTCTCCCCCGCCCGCTCGATGCGGACCGTCCGCGCCGTGCGGCGGCGCCAACCGATACCATGAAGCTGCGAACGACAACCATCGACGACATCGACCTTCGGGGCAAGCGCGTGATCATCCGCGCCGACTTCAACGTGCCCCTCGACGACGCCCTGCAGATCACGAACGACACCCGCATCCGTTCGACCCTGCCGACCATCAACCGTGCCGTCGACGAGGGCGCCACCGTCATCCTCTGCTCCCATCTCGGCCGACCGAAGGGCAAGCCCGATCCCCGCTATAGCCTCGCGCCCGTGGCCAAGCGACTCCAGCGACTGCTCGGCAAAGAGGTGACGTTCTCGGAGGATTGCATCGGGCCGGCGGTCGAGTCGCTGGTCTCCAAGATGAAGCCCGGGGACGTGGTGCTGCTGGAGAACTTGCGGTTTCACCCCGAGGAGGAAAAGAACGACGAGGCCTTCTCGAAGAAGCTCGCCGCGCTCGGCGACGTCTACATCAACGACGCGTTTGGCGCCGCACATCGCGCGCACGCGTCCATCGTCGGCGTGCCCAAGTTCATCAAAGCGTCGGCGGCGGGCTATCTCCTGAAGAAGGAAATCGAATATCTCGAAGGGGCGATGGAAGATCCCATGCGGCCCTTCGTGGCCATACTCGGCGGCGCGAAGGTGTCGGGAAAGATCGAGATCATCGAGAACCTCGGCAAGCTGGTGGACAAGGTGATCATCGGCGGGGGCATGGCGTTCACCTTTATCAAGGCCATGGGGCTCGAGATCGGCAACTCGCTGGTCGAGGACGACATGCTGGACTTCGCCCGGGAGATCCAGCAGCACGCCGCCAGCCGCGGCGTCAAATTCTACCTTCCCGTGGATTGCGTCGTGGCCGACAGCCGGAGCGCAGGCGCGGCCACGAAAATCGTGCCGGTCCAGGAAATGCCGCAGGGGTGGTACGGGATGGACATCGGGCCCGCGTCGGTCAAGCTGTTCAGCGAGGCGGTCGAAAACGCGAAAACGATCCTGTGGAACGGTCCCATGGGCGTCTTCGAGATCGATGCCTACTCACGGGGCACCTTCGCGCTCGCGCACGCCGTCTCCAACGCCTATGCGCTCACGATCGTCGGTGGAGGCGACACGGCGGTGGCCGTGCACCGCGCCGGCGAGTCTGAAAGCATGAGCTTCATCTCCACCGGGGGCGGCGCCGCGCTCGAGCTGTTGGAGGGAAAACAGCTCCCCGGACTGACGGCCCTGCCGTCACGCGACGCCTGAGTCGCAGCTTCACCTCCGTGATCGACCGCACGTGTAGAGGCCGCCTTGCCCACCCCGCTCATCGTCGGCAACTGGAAGATGAACAAAACGGCCTCCGAGGCCGCGCTTTTCGTGCAGGAGCTCGAGCAGCGGGTCCGCGTGCCGAAGGGCGTGGAGGTCGTCCTCGCCCCCCCGTTCACCTCGCTCCCGGCCGTCCGTCTCGCTCTGACGGGTGCCCAGCCCTTTCGCCTCGCCGCACAGGACGTGCACTGGGAGGATCGGGGCGCCTTCACGGGCGAGATCTCTCCCCCCATGCTGCGGGACCTGGGCTGCGACTACGTCATCATCGGGCATTCGGAGCGCCGACAGTACTTCGGCGAGCAGGATGACCACGTCAACCGGAAGGTGAAAGCGGCGCTCGGCCACCAGCTCAGGCCGATCCTGTGCCTCGGGGAGACGCTCGACCAGCGCGAGCATGACCAGACCGACGCAATCGTGACCCGACAGTTGACGCGCGGCCTCGACGGGCTCGGGACGGCGGAGCTGGCCGAGGTCACGGTGGCCTATGAGCCGGTCTGGGCCATCGGCACCGGCCGGGCCGCCACCGCCACGCAGGCGGAGGACGTGCACGGCCTCCTCCAGAGCCTCCTGGCCAAGCTGGCGGGCGAAGTCGGCGGGCAGGTGCGTGTGATTTACGGGGGCAGCGTGACCCCGGACAACGCGGGCGAGCTCTTGCGGTCGCGCCTGATCCATGGCGCATTAGTCGGAGGCGCTTGTCTCAAAGCCGACTCCTTTGCTATGATTGTGTCTTCAGCCGGCTCGTCTTGAAAGGATTGCCCTAGACGCCCATGTATACCGCTGCCGTTGTCCTGCACGTCATCGTCTGCTTTCTGATGATTGCCGCCATTCTGCTGCAATCCGGCAAGGGGGCCGAGATCGGCGCGGCCTTCGGCGGCTCGAGCCAGACCATCTTCGGCAGTCGCGGGCCCGCGAACTTCCTCAGCAAGGTCACGATCGCCGCCGCGGTTATCTTCATGCTCACATCCCTCAGCCTGGCCTATCTTTCGAAGGAGCGCACCTACTCGTCGACCATCATCGACCTCCAACAAAAGCCCGCCGTCGGGGAAAAAGCCCCGGCAGCCCCCGCGACCTCTGAGACTCAGCCGGCGGCCGAATCCTCCACCGCCCCAGCCGGGGAATCGACCGCCCCTCCGGCTAAGTAGAGACTCGCCAGACCTTCTCCTTCTGCTCTCCAGCGTGATTCCCGCAAAGGCGGAAAAACACGAACAATGTCCCAGGTTCCAGTTCGCAAGAAGGCGTTCCAGGTTTCAGGTTCCAGGTTCCACGCAGGAATTATCTCCTCCCCACCTGGGACTTGGGACGTGGGACCTGGGACTTGGTTTTTGCGCGATGGCTTTAGCGGCGGAGGTGAGTGCGAAGGACGGCTGTTTAGACGCGAGTCAGCCACACTTTGTGGGTGGGATCCTCGCCCTT
>JBFKNO010000326.1:0-3116 GCA_041629275.1 Nitrospiraceae bacterium | reverse complement strand
GTGATCGCCACGCTCGAGTACGCGGCGGTGGACGGCCCGCAGACGTTTCTGGACAAGATCGCCGCGCAGTCGCCCCGCGGCACCGCGGATCCGGCATTCGAGCGCATCCCCATCGCGGAGCGCCGCGTCAACGTGCCGCTGAAGAAGCGCACCGCGGCGGACGCAGTGGGCAAATAAGAGGTAGCCCCGGGCCCCTGCACGTCTCGAGAACGACGAACATTCCTGCCTCGACGGAACAAGATCCCCCCACCTGGGCGGTCCCCCGTGAGCACAAGCTTCCCGCTCCCCCGTTTCGGGGGAACGGGTTTCAGTCCGCCTCGATCGTCGAGCCGGGCGATTTCGTTTTGAAGATTTGAATGGCGGAGTAGATGTTTTTGGCGGGTTGATTCAGGACGAGACGGGAATTGGTGATATGGGTATCAATGAGCTCAAAGGGGCCGCCGCTGTAATGAATCTCACATTCATCCATCGTGCAGTTTCGGTACACATGATTGTCGAGCGGCAGGTGCTCTTTCGTGAAGGTCTTGCCTTCGACCACGATGTATTGAGGGTTCACGCCCATCTTGTTTTCCTCCGCAGCGCACTATAACAAAGTCTATCCCGAACCTGCAATTGCGCACGTCTTTTCGACAAGCTCGACAAATCCCGTGCGTGCTCCGTGGTCTCGTGCTTTAACCTTGATCATTGCGGATTGGATCGCTACAATACCGCGAATTTTCGTCTGGTCTCGGTGGCCTTCGGAAGTTTCCGCATGCCGCAGAGGGCAGGCACGTATGGCCTGCGGCCGGCCTGGCCACGACGGGAGGAGCGTTCGGTGGATGTTTCGACAGCAGTCATTGCCTTTGCGGTTGGATCCGCGACAGCCGGCATCGCCTATGGCGTGTATCTGACGTTCTGGGTGTTTAAGTTGAGCCCCGGCAACGCCGAGATGCAGCGCATCGCCCAGGCGATCCAGGAAGGCGCGGGGGCCTACCTCAATCGACAGTACCGCACGATCGGAATCGTGGCAGCCGTGTTGTTCGCCATTCTCTGGCTCGCCGGGCTCTGGTCGGACAAGTTCGGACTGGTCACGGCCCTCGGTTTCCTCGTCGGGGCCGCGGCCTCCGCGACAGCCGGGTACGTCGGGATGTATATCGCGGTCCGCGCGAATGTCCGGACCGCGCAAGCCGCGCATGAAGGATTGAATGCGGCCCTCACGGTGGCGTTTCGTGGAGGCGCCGTGACCGGCCTGCTGTTGATCGGCCTCGGGCTCCTGGCGCTGACCCTCTTCTACGCCGCCGCGACCGCCGTCGCGGGGCAAGAGAAGGCCGTGCATGCGTTGATCAGCCTGGGGTTTGGCGGTAGCCTGATCTCGGTCTTCGCCCGCGTCGGCGGCGGTATCTTTACGAAGGCCGCGGACGTGGGAGCCGACCTGGTGGGCAAGGTGGAGGCGGGGATTCCGGAAGATGATCCACGAAACCCCGCTGTCATCGCGGACAATGTCGGGGACAATGTCGGGGATTGCGCGGGCATGGCGGCAGACCTGTTCGAGACTTACGCCGTGACCACTGTTGCCGCCATGGTGCTCGCCTTCACGCTGTTCAACGGTCAGATCGAGCCCCTCCTCTACCCCTTGGTCCTGGGTGCCGTGACGATTCTGGCCACGATTATCGGCATTCTTTTCGTGAAGGTGGGCGCAGGCGGGAACATTATGAACGCCCTGTACAAGGGCTTGTTCGTGGCCGGGGGGCTGGCGGCTGTCGCCTTCTTTCCCATCACACGAGTCATGATGGATGGGGTCGGCGGGGTCAGCGCCGTCAGCTACTATCTGGCCTCGTTGATCGGGTTGGTGGTCACCATCGCGCTGGTGTTCATCACGGATTACTATACGTCCAAGAGCTACTCCCCCGTGCAGGAGATCGCCAAGGCGAGCGAGACAGGCCATGCGACCAACATCATCAGCGGCCTGGCTGTCGGCATGATGGCGACGGCCTGGCCGGTCGTGGTCATCGCCGCCGCGATCCTGACCAGCTATTGGGTTTGCGGGGGTATGGATGGCGGGGGCCTTTACGGGGTGGCGGTGGCAGCCGTCTCCATGCTGTCCATGGCTGGCATCGTGGTCGCCATCGATGCGTTCGGTCCGATTACGGACAATGCCGGGGGCATCGCCGAGATGGCGCATCTCGGGGAGGACGTGCGCAACATCACCGATCCGTTGGATGCCGTCGGGAACACGACGAAAGCCGTGACCAAGGGCTACGCCATCGGTTCGGCGGGGCTGGCCGCCATCGTGCTGTTTGCCGAATATGCCCGGGCAGTGGCCGGGCAGGGCCGGACGGCGGGCTTTGACCTGTCCAATCCCGACGTCCTGGTAGGGTTGTTCCTCGGCGGCATGCTGCCCTTCGTCTTCGGCTCTCTCTGCATGAAGGCCGTCGGTCAGGCCGGCGGCCTCGTTGTGGAGGAGGTACGCCGGCAGTTTCGCACGATCCCAGGCATCATGGAGGGCACCGGCAAGCCGGAATACGGCACCTGCGTGGACATTGTGACTAAGGCGGCGATCAAGAAAATGATGGTGCCGGGGCTCATCCCCGTCGTGTCCCCCATTCTTGTGGGCGTGATCCTGGGCCCGGAGGCGCTCGGGGGGATGCTGGTGGGCAGTATCGTCACCGGCTTGTTCGTCGCGATCTCCATGACGAGCGGGGGAGGGGCGTGGGACAACGCCAAGAAGTACATCGAGGAGCAAGGGAAGAAGGGCAGCGAGACACACAAGGCTGCGGTCACCG
Organism: Nitrospiraceae bacterium; assembly: GCA_041629275.1. Lineage (GTDB taxonomy): Bacteria > Nitrospirota > Nitrospiria > Nitrospirales > Nitrospiraceae > JBFGRM01. The sequence goes on along the minus strand of JBFKNO010000326.1, from coordinate 354 downwards.
GTGACACCGTGGGAGACCCCTACAAGGACACGGCCGGGCCGGCCATCAACCCCATGATCAAGGTCATTAATATCGTGGCGCTGCTCATCGTGTCGCTGCTCGTCTGATGTCTGTACCCTGCGCGTCGGGTGTGAATCGCTCACCGGCTTGACGCACGGTAGACCGCGGAGTATGCTGAGGTAGTTCGTCGGGCTGCTCCCCGCAGTCACAAGATGTTGGTCTCGGCGAGGCCGGAGGTGCTCCTATGGAAAAGCAAGAGAGGAGACCGGAAACCAAGAAGGATGCTCAGACCAAAGAGGACGTCAAGCCGAACCCAAAGGTTGTGGAGGCTGGCGAAAAGCTCAATGAAGACAT
>JBFKNO010000325.1:0-3132 GCA_041629275.1 Nitrospiraceae bacterium | reverse complement strand
CGTGAACCCGGCAACGGGCTGCTCGACCTGCTCGCTCTGTGGGCGCGTCACCATGGGAAACCGGCCGTTGAACCGGGGGTCGATGCGTCGGATCCGCTCGGGGAGCGGCGGGTGCGTCGCCAGAAGGCTGTCCAATCCCCCGACGAGGCCCTGGCTGAAGAACATATGGCTGACCGTCATGCTCTCCGGGTTCAGCATGACGGAGCCTTCCGTGAATCCACCGATCTTCTTCAGGGCGCCGGAGATCCCGTCCGGGTATCGCGTGAACTGGACCGCCGAGGCGTCCGCCAGGAACTCGCGTTGACGTGAGACGGCGGCCTTGATCAGGTTGCCGAAGAAGACTCCCGTGTAGCCGATGGCCATGACGGCCAGGCCGATCGCGAAGAGCGCCAGGGTGGCCTTGCCGTCCCGGCGGGACCTGTACCGATGACGATGGCCCCCATAGGTCATCCGGAGGAGGATGCGTCCGAGGAGTCCGATGACGAGGATGCCGTGGATGAATCCCGTGATCTGGATGTTCAGCCGCATGTCACCGTTGAAGATGTGGCTGAACTCGTGCGCGATCACGCCCTGCAGCTCCTCGCGGGACAGCAGCTCCACGGTGCCGCGCGTCACGCCAATGACGGCGTCCTTCGGGGTGAAGCCCGCGGCGAATGCGTTGATCCCCGGTTCGTTGTCGAGGAAATAGACGGGCGGCGCGGTGATGCCCGAGGCGATCGCCATCTCGTCGACGACGTTCAGGACCTGGCGCTCCTGCGGATCCTTGGTCGAGCGGGCGATCAACCGGCCGCCCAGGGACGCGGCCACGGCGGCGCCGCCCGACTGGAGCTGGGTGATCTTGTAGATCGACCCGAGCACGACGATCGCGAGTGTGACCAGGGTGACCCATAGAAACGTCTCGGGGTCCCAGCGCCACAGGAGCTCCCACTGCAGAATGCCGGTGCCGGTGTGGCTCGATCGCTCGAAGTCGAGGTGCGCGTGGGGGTTCAGGCCGAGGACGTAAATCATGACCCCGCGGACGACGAAGTACAGGCCGGCGATGAGAAAGGCGACGGCCAGGGTGAAGAGGAGAACCAGACGCCCGGTTTTCCGCCTCGCCTCTTCTTGGTGCGCGAAGAAGTCCACGGCGGGAGGCTAGGCGAAGGAGACCTGCGGCACTTCCTTCTTGCGGACGTCCTCCAACTCGAGCAGTTGGGCGGCCTTGAAGCCGAAATTGTTGGCGATGATGTTGTCGGGGAAGGTTTCGCGATCCGTGTTGTACTGCATGACCGCGTCGTTGAAGGCCTGGCGTGCGAAGGCGATCCGGTTCTCGGTGGACGTCAGCTCCTCGCTGAGCTGCATCATGTTCTGATTGGCCTTCAGATCGGGATAGCTTTCCACGAGCGCGAAGAGCTTGCCCAGGGCGCCGGAGAGGATGCCCTCCGCGCCGGTGAGCCGCTGGATGGCGCCGGCATCGTCGGGCCGGCTGGCCGCCTGCTTGGCGGCACCCAGCGCCTGGTTGCGGGCGGCAATGACGGCCTCCAGGGTCTGGCGCTCGTGCTTGAGGTACCCCTTTGCCGTCTCCACGAGGTTGGGAATGAGGTCGTAGCGCCGGGTGAGCTGGACGTCGATCTGGGCGAAGGCGTTCTTGAATCGGTTCCGGAGCGCGACCAGGCGATTGTAGGCCTTGATCACCCAGATGACGGCGACGATCAGGAAGACCGGGATCAGGATCTGCATCACCGTGGTCGAATTCATGCGTTCTCCTTTGTCTCGAGGCTGGAGGCGCCATGAGACGGCGGAGCGACAGCAACATCGACCGTCCCAAGGTTGGTCCTGGGTCTCCAGCCTGGTATGGTCATGAACGCTTCTGCTGCAACCGCAACGAAGCGACACGAAGAGCCCGGGCTACGAACTCTTACGAGTGTAGCGGGCTTGGGCGAAAAGGCAAATGTCCAAATTATCAACTACTTACGATGTCGGACGCAGGTGAGCGCGGCGGGATGGAGGGAATGCGGACGTCTCCGTGGCCGGCTCGCTCGACGACGGGACCGTGTGCGGGTAGCGCAGGCGCGTGCCCTGCGTTACGGAGAGGGTGATCTCGCTTGCGGAGACCTCGGCGGGGAAAAAGGCGCCGGAAATTTTGGCGTCCCTGAGGCTGGCCCCCTCGAGCAGGGCCGCGCGTAGATCCACGCCTCTCAGGTCCGCCTGGCGGAAATAACAGTCGCTGAGGTCCAAGCCGTCCGCGTCCAGCCCGCGAAGGTCCGCGTTGCGAAAGTCGCAGCGGGTGAGGTCGACCTTGGTCCCGGCCGCCTTGCGCTCGTTGAACTCGGCGACGCGGCCCTCGCGGAGCAACGAGTACATGGGTTCGTCCGGAATGCGAAGCTTTCGCTGCATGGACGCCCTTGGTTTGATGGGGTGCGGGCGTGGAGCTACCGGGGAGCCCGGTGCTCGAGCAGACTCATCCTACCTCCCTCCGACCGAATTTCGAAGCAGAAGCTGATTTCGTGCATCGTCAATTCATGCTGATGACGCGCAGGGGATTCTCGTCGCCGTGGTCCGGATGTCTGAAGATGAACCCGTCGGGCTCGGCGTAGTCCACCACGAGCCCGTTCATCCGGGGAGCGCTTTGTCCCTCGACCGCGACGGCCAGCCCGTCGCAATCCTGGACCTCGTCACCCTCATGCGGGTGGGAATCGAGCACGATGCTGAACCCGAGGCGGGACTCGTCCACGTCCCGGATGAAGAGGCGGACCACGGGGTCCTCCGGGTGCTCGAGGATCAAGCTTTGGAGCTTGTGAATCGCCGAGGCGGTCAGGGTCACCATGCGTGGACTCCGGTCCGGGGCGGCCTCGTCACGAGCCCGACGGTGTCGCCCGGCGCAGCCGGCTGCCGTACACGTCGCGGCCGGTCCCGATCAAATGGACGTCGAGGACCTGCTCGTCCCGGTCGATGGAGTAGAGGATCCGCCAGTCCCCCACCGCATAATGGCTCAACCCGGGCAGGTCGGGATCGAGCGGCTCGTGCCGCAGGTTCTCGACGTTGGACGCGAGCCACTTGGTCTTGTCGAACAGGCGTTGAGCCATGGGCTGGTCGACCCTGGCGAGGTCCTCGAGGACCGGGGGACGGTAGGCCACGCGGTACCAGGGCATG
>JBFKNO010000324.1:0-3136 GCA_041629275.1 Nitrospiraceae bacterium | reverse complement strand
TCCTAAATCACAATATGGACATTCTTCCCGGCTACAGACCGACACTTTTGCCGGAAAATTCCTTCAAGCGAAACCTTTCGGCTGGAGCAGTACATAAGATGATGGATTATCTCGAGCGAGAATCAGAAGGCGATCCTGCACTCTCTGCTCGTTGATGCGATACGATCGAGCGAGATGACAAGCACCTAGTCTATAGCAATGAAGCATTTAACAACGCTACTTATTACCATCCTGTGCATCGCACCGCTGACTCCAGCGTTATTTCACGGGACAGCGTCAGCATCCGAGCAGAAGACCAAACCAGCGCTCGCACGCGATGTTTACTATCAAAATAAGGCTCTGCCAACCGGTTCCCAAGCTCCACGACTCTATGTGACCGACTACCCCGGAAGGTCCGGCGACAGTCGGCTTACGATTTGGATCGTCGCCCAGCAGCACACGTATTGGGGTGGCTTCGTGCTCGGCGCGCTCATGGTCGTGAGCGGACTTGAAGTAATCGCTCTGTTGAACAGACGACGATCTTATGCATCGCGACTGGATGACTTCGCCCGTCACACTCTGCGAATCATCTTGGTCGGTCTCTCGCTGACAGCCATTCTCGGCGGGATCCTCGTCCTCAACCTTCTGCTGCTGTACCCAGACCTCACGACCTACCTGCTCGGCCTGTTCCGCCCCTGGGTCTTTCTGTACGGAGGCCTGGCCTTGCTGCTGACTATGTTCACCTATGTCTATTTTTACACGTGGGAAAGCATGTCGGAGCTCTCGACCAAATACGTCCACGCGGCGGTCGGAATACTCGTCAACATGATCGGGTGCACGATCGTTCTTACGGCGAATGGGTGGGCCAGCTTCATGTCCTCGCCGGCGGGCGTCGACGACAATGGTCGGTACCTGGGCAACCTCTGGCACATCCTGCACAATGCGACGTGGAACTCGACGAACGTGCACCGCCTCGCAAGTCACCTCCTGCTGGGGACCGCGGTGATTGCGGCTTACACAGCCTATCGAGCATGGACCTCGAGGAACGAGCAGGAGGCGAGCAGGCTCGACGAACGTACACGGTGGTCCGTCCTCGCATTGGCGTTAGTCTTGTTCACGATTCAGTTCGGCGGCTATTGGCTGCTGCGGGAGATCTATGCCTACAGGCAACAGATGGGCATCACCCTGCTCGGCGGCCTCTTCGCCTGGCTCAATATCGTTCGTGTGACCGCGATGGGGGCCCTCTTCCTCGGCATCAACTATTACCTTTGGCAGCGCATCACCTCCGTCGAGGCAGGTCTGGCTTATCGGCCCTATGCCAAATACGCATTCTTCGTGCTGGCCCTCTGCATGGCTGTGTACATCACGCCCCATACCATTGTGATGACTCCTCTCGAGCTGAAGGAGATGGGAGGGCAACAGCATGACGTCTTGGGCAATTACGGTGTCTCCTCCGCAAAGAATACAGCGGTCAACATCATGATCGTCGTGACGGCGTTTGGCCTCTGCCTGTTACGGACCTGCCGCGCGACTCGCAACACATCCACGAAGTGGAGCCCGATGCGGTACCTCACGCCGGTTTACCTGGTCGGCGCCGCGAACATCATCTATCTCGGAGCCTACGGCTATTTCATACCGGCCAACGTCCGGATTGGCCTTTCTGTGCCAATGGTGATGACGAGCGTCGCGTTGGTGATTTTCGGACTGATCATCACGCGAGGACGGGGCGTTGATGAATCCGACCGTCAGGCGTGGTCCGGCAACCTGAACGTCCGGGGTACCTTTGCGCTCTTCGGTATTGCGTTCATCCTTACCTGGTTGGTTGGGCTGGGCGGCTATACACGGTCCGGCGTGCGCTTGTTCTGGCATATCACCGAGATCGTGCGGGACAATTCGCCCTGGAATTTCACCCCGACGGTCGGTTTCGCCGCGAATGTCATCACGCTCAACACCCTGATTTTCTGGGGCAGCCTTGCATTCATTCTCTGGTTGCTTGGGAAACGTGCGGAGCGGAGCCCTGGAAAAACCCAGGCTGCTGACAGCTCATCATGGAGCCACACCAAGGCCTGAGCACACCCTTCATGAGAATTCTCACGACGCTGCTAGTTTGCCTGGTGTTTCAGTCGAGCTGCACACTCCCAGAAACCACAACGGGCGTTGAAGCGACCCCCGAAGAGCAACGGGTTCTCAATAGCCGTCTCGCGTATCTCTTGGGAGATCAGGAGCTGCGCTTTCACGTAGCCCACCCGGGAATGGAAATTCCTCTGCATTCCGTTGTCGTCGTCAGCCCTTTCTCCCCCGGCAATTGCGAAAAACAGGAACAGTCCCTATCGCTGAGATTTGAGACCGCCAAGGTTGGATCGAACGTTGACGCGGAAGAGAAAGATAGGGATGTGGCCATCATCAGCCGGAGCGTAGCCGGCCTCGAGCTGGTGCTGCACCCGAAGGAAGTAAAGATGGAGGTTTCACAGGGGGTCCTCTTCCATGTGCGAGACGACCTCCATTCGCTCCTCCGTCTTCCTTCAGAACAACGGCTCTTCAAATCTCTGAAGGGCATGGGGAGAGTTACAGCCGTGAAAGGGCGCGTTCTGGTCTCCACCGATGCCACTCTCATCAAGGAGAAACTGGTAGGCCTGTGGATCGACTATCCGGGCTTAAGGCAACCGTGCGTGTTGGGAGAGAATTGTATCCAGGCTCCGGACGGTACCTATGTGTACCTCGGCCGGCCCCCTTCACTCACGTCCCCCTGCACTTGCGAAGGCTGCGAGCCGCAGCCGGAAATGCCCGAGTCTGAACCGGAAAGCACACCATAGATCCAAAAGCACTTTTCCATATTTGGGTGTCATCATGCGGGGGGCCTGCTGGCCTCCGACTGCGCGCGTCCAGCGAGCACTCCATCCGCAATTTTTCCGATCGTTCTTGAGTGCGCGCTGCGCGAGCAAAGGAGGCCACAGGCCCCCCGCCCCCGCCTAGACCCAGTCGGAATCCTCGCGGTCGCGCGTCGGTCGCACTTCGCTAGCGAGGGCCTTACGGATGGCGGCGCTGTCCTGATCCAGCTTCGCCGCCTCCTCGTCCGAGAGGATCGAGGCATCCTCCGGCGCGAGCTCGATGCGGTAATGATTCTTGCGGGTGGAGAACCACTCGATGTAGGGATGCG
>JBFKNO010000323.1:0-3138 GCA_041629275.1 Nitrospiraceae bacterium | reverse complement strand
CAAGGGCTTCGCCGAGCAGTTTCTCCCTGAGATGCAGAGAATCTTCGGCGTACTCGAAGGCTGTGAAAAGACGCCTCTCCTGCTTTCGCTCGTACCAGTAGACTTCGGTGGCCTGCTCATTGGCCTCGCGGGCGGTCTCGAGACGCTGCTCGTAGCGGCCCTGCTTCTTCTCCCGCTCCAGCGACTTTTCGAGCTGCTTCAGGTTTCGCCGCACGGACCTTAGGTTCCACCTTTCCGCCTCGCGTTCTTTGTCGGTGCTGGCCAGTCTCAGGTCTATCTTGGCGCTCTCGAGGGCCTTCTGTTGGCGCAGGATAGCAACGCGCGTACGCTCCAGCCTCTGCTTCATCTCCCTCCGGAGGGCCGAAATGTCGGCGAGCAGGATCTCACGAGCCCTCCCCGCCTTCTTCACCCGCGCAGACGCTTCGCTCAAGGGCTTTCGGGCCTCTTCGAGCTTGGCGCGAAAGTCGTCGCACTCGCGCTGGCGCTTATCGACCTCTTCCTTTGCCTCACGGATGCTCCGAATAAACTCCCGCTCCTGCACGGTCATCTCGCCTGCGACCACGCTGGACCAACCACACAAATAGAGCAGTCCTAACGCAACCAGGCTGAATCTCACGAGTGCCCCTCCTCGATGCGCGCACGGCCTGGCACCGCTGTCGCCCCAACGACACCCTGGAATCTCTCCAGTCGTCTGCCGCCCACCGACAGGGCTCATTTGCAGGAATAGCCACTCGAGAACGAGGCTGCTGATCTTCACGATCACCTCCGGAGTTGCACCGCTACGGAATGCGGAGTTCTTCAGTACATTCTGGTTCGAGCTCGCGGTGGCTCGACTCGAATAGCACTGATCCCGAGAGGGATTCCCACCGAAGTCTGGACTTCGACAGGCTCACAGTCGACCGGGCTCGCGGGCTCGTCATTCAGATCTCTGGGTGTGTAGTTGCTGAACAGGTTGCGCAATCTATGTTTGACAGTGTAATAGCAGCTTTCTTGAAACGGCAAGACGACCATTTTACAAATAGATCAATAAGGACCGCCGCTCGCTCGGTTCTCAAAATGCGTGATGGTTCGCCGTGCACGCAATATACTCGACTCGATGAGCAGCCAATTCGAGAGAACTTACAGCGGGGCTCCCTGGGAGTCCCAGGTTGGGTACTGCCGGGCCATCAGGTTCGGGAAACACATCCACGTCACCGGCACGGCCCCGGTTGACGCTGATGGCAAGACCTTCGCCCCCGGAAAAGCTTACTCGCAAACTCGAAGGTGCTTGCAGATCATTGACCGGGCCCTCCAGCAATTCGGGGCGACACTTTCCGATGTGGTCAGAACCCGCCTTTTCGTCACGGATATCTCCCAATGGAGGGAATACGGGCGAGCCCACCAGGAGGCCTTTCAGGATCATCCACCGGCTACCACGATGGTCGAAGTCAACTCCCTGATCGATCCGGACATGTTGATCGAAGTCGAAGCAGAGGCCTATCTGGATCGGTGACTCGATGGGGTCACGGCTCTGCGTGCACCTGTAAGCAGATCTCCCCGCTGCGTTTCGCGTCCGGCGCTGATACAATCCCCGGCGAGGCCGAGGGCGCTTCTGTCCGAAGGCAGGGAGTCGCGGTACGAACCCTGCCCTCGGGATGGGCACTGCGGATCGAGCCCTTTCGTTCGGGATCATGAACACACTCGAGAACACACTGGCGCGACGAGTCCACGAGCGGGTGGAAGCGGTCCGAGACGAGATCATTGCCTTCTTTCGCGAGATCGTAGCCATTCCCAGCCTGGACAGCGACATCGAAGAGGTCGGAAAACGAATCGGGAGCGAGATGAAGAAGCTCCGTTTCGACGAGGTCTACGTCGACCGGTACGGGTCGATCGTGGGAAGAGTCGGCCAGGGAAGCTCAATTCTGCTCCTGGACAGCCACATCGACACAGTCGGCATCGGCGACGCCAGCCAGTGGCAATGGGACCCTTTCGAAGGCAAGGTCGAAGACGGAATGTTCTACGCCCGGGGCGCGCTGGACGAAAAGGGCAGCACGCCGGGAATGCTCTACGGGATGGCCATCGCCCGGGATCTGGGGTTGTTGGACGACTACAGCCTCTACTATTTGGGCAACATCGAAGAAGCCTGCGACGGAGTGGCGTGTCAGGCTTTTCATCAATGGGAGGGGATCACCCCCGACTACGTGGTCATCGGGGAACCCACCCGCATGCAGGTCTATCGGGGACACAAGGGAAGACTCGAACTGGAAGTCGTCTGCAAGGGAAAGAGCGCCCATGCTGCCAGCAACACTCTGGGCGACAACGCCATCTACAAGATGCTCCCACTGGTTGCCGCCATCGAAAAGATGAACGACCGTCTGCCCACCCACCAGTTCCTGGGGCAGGGACGCATCACCGTGACCCGTATGTCCAGCATCAGTCCCAGCGACAACAGCGTTCCCGACGAATGCCGCATCTTCATTGATCGCCGTGTCACGTTCGATGAGACCAAAGAGAGTGTGATCGAGGCCATCCAGGCAGCCCTGCCCCAAGCAACCAGGCGGGACTTCGAGATCCGTGAGCTGGTGTACGACACGCCCAGCCACACCGGTGCGGTCTGCGAATACGAGAAGTATTTCCCGGCCTGGGCCCTGGAGGAGAACGACCCTCTCGTCTCAGCCGCCAAGAGTGCGGTCGAGGCAATCTGGAATCGGGGCGGAGCGGCCGGAAAGTGGGATTTCTCCACCAACGGAAATTACTGGTGCGGAAAGATGGGGATCCCCTGCATCGGTTTCGGTCCGGGCGACGAGATCTTCGCCCATTCGGTCAACGAGCACGTACCGCTGGAAGACGTGGTCGAGGCCACCAAGTTTTACGCGCTGCTGCCTGCGATGATCCGCCGGCGACAGCGGGATCGGGTCAGCCAGACCAGGGCGTCCACCGAGAGCCCCGGCTGATCGCTGCGGTCCGTGAACCGGGTGGTGTTGCAGCTGAAACCTCACGAGGAAACTCAGATGGAGACATTGCTTCGCGGGCGCGACATGATCACCACGCAGGAATGGACCCGGGAGGAAATCGACACGATTCTGCAGGTGGCTCTCGACTTGAAGCGGAAGCGGGCAGCCGGAGTTCCCCATGCCTACTTGCGCGACAAGGTGCTGT